>CAZHWA010000124.1:0-6265 GCA_964536175.1 uncultured Terricaulis sp.
GCTGCACCAGGAGCCAGGACGCCACCTGCATCAGCCGCGTCGTCAGGCGCATGCTCTCGCCGGCATAGGCCAGCGCAGCGGCGCGCGAGAGGCGCTTGGAGGCGGCCCGGCCCGGGCCGTCGAGATAGGCGGCGGTTTCCTCCACCAGCGCCATGCCCTCCTTGAAGGTGCGCTCGAACAGCTCCGAACGGGCGAATTCCATCGCACGCTCGGGGCTGTAACCTGCCCTCATTGGGGAAGCTTGGTTCTTATCGGTCATGCGCCCGCATGGTTCGCAATGGGCGGGCCACACGGCCCAAATCGTTAAGAGGGTCGCGCTCCAAATACCGAATCCGCGGCGGCCCGCTGCGCCCGCTTGGCGGCGATGGCCTTCTCGCAAAGTTGAATTTCCGACTTGAGCCGTTCAATGCGAGCTTCCAAATCCTCGATCGACGCATTTTCCAGCTGCGCCTCCAGCGAGAGCGGTTTCTTGACCGGCGGCGCGAAGGGATCGTCGTCGAACATGTGCCTGACCTCCGGGCGCCAGTATACCCCAAACCGGCGGCGCGTTTAAGCGCCGGCGAAGCGGAGGATGCGGTATGCGCAAGATCATTCACGGACCGGACAAGCCGCTGACGCTCGCCGTTGTGGCCCGGCCGGACCCTGGCGCCGGCGAGGTGTTGATCCGGGTCGCCGCCGCCGGTGTGAACCGGCCCGACCTCACTCAGCGTGCCGGCTTCTATCCGCCTCCGCCGGGTGCGCCGGAAACGTTGGGGCTCGAAGTCGCCGGCACGATCGAGGCCCTCGGCGCGGGAGTCACGCGCTGGCATCAGGGCGACGAAGTCTGTGCGCTCCTTCCGGGCGGCGGCTACGCCACCTACGCCATCGCGCACGAGGGCTCGGTGTTGCCGGCGCCCAAGACCCTATCGCTGATCGAAGCAGCCGCGCTGCCTGAAACCGTCTTCACCGTCCGGGCCAATGTGTTCCAGACCGCTTCGCTGAAGCCAAAGGAGCGGATTCTGATTCACGGCGGTGCCTCCGGCATCGGCACCACAGCGATCCAGATGTGCAAGGCGCACGGCGCGCGCGTGTTCGTAACTGCAGGCACGGACGCCAAACTGAAACTCTGTCAGGATCTTGGGGCCGACCGCGCCATCAACTACAAAACCGAGGATTTCGAAGCCGTGGTGCGCGATCTTGGCGGCGCAGACGTCGTTCTGGACATGATCGGCGGCCCGTATGTTCAGAAGAACCTCAACGTGCTCAATGAGCACGGCCGCTGCGTCATGATCGCTTTCCAGCAAGGCCCGCACGCCGACTTGAACCTCATGCGCCTCATGCTGAAGCGCCTCACCCTCACTGGGGCCACGTTGCGCTCACGTTCGAACGAAGAAAAGGCGCAGATCGCGCGCGATGTCGAACGCGTGGTCTGGCCATGGATAGAAGCCGGCAAGCTGAAGCCGGTGATCGACTCCACATTCCCGCTCGCAGACGCCGAGGGCGCGCACGCCCGCCTGCAGGGCGGCGAACATGCGGGCAAGGTCGTGCTGGTGACGCAGAATTAATTGCGCAGAACCAACGGCTACCGTGCGCTGTCGATTTTCACCCTAGCCACGGAACTCCACAGGCGTAGGCTTGTTGGCATCGCCATGGGAGTAGCCACGCTTACAGCATCGGTCGTGACAGCGGCGCGGGCCTGTTGCGCGCGCGCCGGCGCCAGGTGCTCAGGCGCGTCAGGATGACCGAAGATGCATAGGCCGCAGCCCACCGACGCCGTGCCCCAATTCAACCTGCACGACATGCGCTGGAACGACGTCTCGTTCCTGGAGGCGCTGCTCGACGGCTTGTCGCGCCCACAAAAGAGAATCCCGAGCCGGTTCCTCTACGACCACCGCGGCATGCGCTATTCCGAGCAGATCAGCCGGTTGCCGGAGTACTATCCGCGGCGCACTGAGATGCGAATCCTGCAGAGCCACGCACCCGAAATCGCCGAGCTGGTCGGCGCCGACGCCGTCTTCTACGAGCTCGGCTGCGGCGCCAAGCCGATGTCGCCAGTTCTGCTCGAAAAGCTCGATACGCCCTACGCCTACGTCCCCATCGACGTGTGCCGCGACGCGCTCGTCTCTTCGTCCACCGAACTGGCCGCAAGCTATCCCGAGCTTCGTGTCGAAGCTGTTTGCGGCGACTACGCAAAGCCCGGCTTGCTGCCAGACGTCGAAACCACGGGGCGGACCGTCGCCTTTTTCCCTGGCGCGGGCATTGGCGGTTTCAAGCAGCGCGAGGCGGCGCAGCTGCTCAGGCAATGGCGCGGCCGGCTCGGGCCCAGCGGACTCATGATCGTTGGCGTCGATCTGAAGAAGGATCCCGGGCTGATCGAACTTGCCTACAACGACAGCCAAGGCGTCACCGCCGCGTTCATTCAGAACGTGCTGGCGCGCGCCAACCGCGAATGCGAGGCCAATTTCGATCTGGACAGCTTCCGGTACGAAGGCCGGTATGACGAAGACGAAGGCTGCGTGCACGTCAGCCTCGTCAGCAGCCGCGACCAGGACGTGCGGATCGGCGCACTCGACTTTTACTTCGCGCGGGATGAAGCGCTGCAGGTCGAGGACGCGCACAAATACGAGCTGGACGAATTCTCTGACGTCGCGTGCGCCGGCGGCTTTTCGGTTGTTAAGGCGTTCACCGATCCGCGCCGGTTGTTCAGTGTGCAGATTCTGAGCGCAGGCTGTTGAGCCGCGGAGAGTTTTTCCCGTCCGTCTTGATGCTTAGGGCTTGGCCTTCTTGGAGCGCACCTTGTCGGCGTGCGTCCGCTCGGCGCCGCCATACACATCCTCTTCGTGGACAGGGCGCTTGGGGCCGCCGATCCGGGGATGACTCTGCGGCGGCGGCGCGCCTTGGCCATCCTTGAGGCCGGCTTTGCTTGTCTTTGCGGTCTTGGGTTCGCGCGATCGCGGCATAAAACTCCTCCGCAGGCAAAACCGCCGGCCCGCGGGCGCGGTTCCGGAACAGCTTGCGCGCATCTCCGTTTCGCATTGGCGGAGATGAGGATGCAGAAGAGCCCGGACACACAGAGGCCGGCGGCGAAAGCGGGCCGACAGCGCGCGATCCAGGCGCGCGTCGACGCCAAGGACCGGTCCGCCAAGACAAACGGCAAGACCAAGAGAAGCGGCAGGACCAAAGAGAACGGCAAGGCCAGGCAGAACGGCGACGCCGCTATGCAAGCGGGCGCGCGCCGCTACCCCGCGCCGCCGATGCCGGCGCAGCACCTGAAGAAGCCTGGCAAGGAGGCCGACCTCGATCTGAAACCGATGTACGACGCGCCCTTCTACAAGGGCTCGGACAAACTGAAGGACATGGTCGCCATCATCACCGGCGGCGACAGCGGCATCGGCCGCGCCGTGTGTGTGCTCTACGCTCGCGAAGGCGCCGACATCGCATGCATCTACCTCAACGAACACGAAGACGCCAAAGAGACCGAAGCCGCCGTCGAGGCCGAAGGCCGCCGCTGCCTGTTGCTTCCGGGCGACGTCGCCGACCGCACGTTTTGCCGTCAAGCCGTGCAGACAACGCTGAAGGCGTTCGGGCGTCTCGACATCCTCGTCAACAACGCCGCGTTTCAGATTCACACAACCGAGTTCGAGGAAATCAGCGAAGAGCAGTTCGACGAAACGCTGAAGACAAACCTCTACGGCTATTTTCACATGGCCCAGGCCTGCACGCCGCACCTCCGCGAAGGCGGTTCGATCGTCAATTGCGGATCGGTCACCGGCATCAAGGGCAACAAGGATCTGATCGACTACGCGCTGACCAAGGGCGGCATCCACGCCTTTACGCGCTCGCTGGCCGGCCACCTCATCCCGAAAGGGATTCGCGTCAATTGCGTCGCCCCCGGCCCAGTCTGGACCCCTCTCAATCCGGCCGACAAGCCAGCGAACAAGGTCAAGGACTTTGGCGCCCACTCGAAAATGAAACGCCCGGCGCAACCGGAAGAGATCGCCCCCGCCTTCGTTCTTCTCGCCAGCCCACAAACAGCCAGTTACATAACGGGCGAGATATTGCCGGTAATCGGCGGCTATTGAGGCGCCGTGTTGCTACGGCATAGCGGAAGACACGGCGGAGCCAAAAAAAAAGGAGCACTCCATGATCATCGGCGCGCATGCCATGATGTTCACCACCGACGCGGACGCCGATCGCGTTTTTTTGCGCGACGTCATTGGCCTCAAAGCCGTCGACGCCGGCGAAGGCTGGTTGATCTTTGCGCTGCCGCCCAGCGAAATGGGCGTGCATCCGCATGATAAGAACGACGTTTACCACCTCTATTTCATGACGGATGACGTCGAAGCCGAGATAGCCAACCTGCGCGCCAAAGGCGCGGCGTGCGATGCGATCGAGGACCGCGACTGGGGCCTCGTCTCCGCCGTCTCAATGCCGAGCGGGGGCAAACTTGCGCTCTACCAGCCCCGCCACCCACTCGCGCAGGGTTGACCGCTACTGCTGCCAGCCCGTCCAGCCCGGCCCGCGCACGACGCGGCCCGGCCTCGCGCCCGTGTGCTCGCCATTGCGCAGTACGGCGACGCCGTTGACGAAGACGTCGCGCACGCCGGTGGCGTAGGCGTGCGGGACTTCGAAATTGGCATGGTCGTAAATCGTGTTCGGATCGAAGACGACGACATCGGCGAAGTATCCGACCTCGAGCGCGCCGCGTTCGCGGATGGCGATGGCTTGGGCGGGCAGCGTGGTGAGGCGGCGGATGGCTTCTTCGAGCGGCATCAGCTGGCGCTCGCGCACGTAGCGGCCGAGGAAGCGGGCGAAGGTGCCGTAGGCGCGCGGGTGCGGGCTGAATTGCAGGAATGCGCCTGCGGGCGCCATCGAGCCGGCGTCGGAGCCGAGCATGGTGTACGGCCAACGGAGATTGCGCTCGAGATTCTCCTCGCTCATCAGCACGTAGGCAGTGTCGACGCGCGAATTGTCCTCGATCACCAGGTCGACGATTGTGTCTTCGATGCTCGTTCCGCGCGCAGCCGCCACCTGCGCCAGCGTCTGCCCCGTGTAGTGTCGCAGTTCCGGGTTGCGGAAGCCGATCAGGATCACGTCCTGCGGTCCGCGGGTCAGCTGCAGGAGACTCTCCCAGCCTTGCGCCGGCGCGCGCATTTCCGCGATCACGCGGGCGCGGATCGCCGGGTCGCGCAACCGCTGCACCCAAGCGTCGTGCCCGCCCTCCTGCACCCACGGCGGCATGGTGGCATCGAGCCCGGTCGCGCCGGCGAGGTAGGTGTAGACATTGGCGGTGACATCGATGCCCTCAGCGCGCGCCGCATCGAGCTGCGCCAAACCCGCTTCCGACAAGTCCCAGTTCGCCTCGCCCGCGGGCTTCATGTGGTACATCTGCACGCGGGCGCCAGTGGCGCGACCGATGGCGATCAATTCGTCGACCGCTTCCAGGTAGCGTTCGCCTTCGGAGCGGATGTGCGAAATGTAGCCGCCGTCGAACTCCCGCGCCGCAGCGACCAGCGCAATAAGCTCCGGCGTTTCGGCATACGCGGCCGGCGCGTAGATGAGCGATGAGCCCACGCCGAGCGCGCCTTCGCGCATGGCCTGACGCACCAGCTCCTGCATCTGCGCAAGCTGGTCCGGCGTCGGATCGACATCATTTTCGCCGAGCACGTGAATGCGAACCGTCGTCGCGCCGACATAGCTGGCGACGTTGGTAGAAACGCCGCGGCGCTCCAGGTGTTCAAGATATTCGCCAAGCGTGGTCCAGGTCGGATCGAAACGGATATAGCTTTGCTGACGGATCATCTCAGCGCGCATCGCCGCGTTGATCGGCCCCATCGACCAGCCTTCTCCGAACACCTCCAGCGTCACGCCCTGGCGAATGTCGCTTTGCGACAGCCCATCCTCGATCAGCGACTCCGTGGCCCACGACAGCATGTTGATGAAGCCTGGCGCCACCGCCATGCCGCGCGCATCGATGCGCTGTGCGCCAATAGCTCCGGAAAGATCGCCAATTGCGGCGATGCGATCTCCGAGCAGGCCCACGTCCGCCTGCACCGGCGCCGCGCCGGAGCCGTCGTACACCGTGCCGCCGGAGATAATGACGTCGTAACGCTCCGCGTTTTGTGTCGGCGCGCACGCGGCCAGCGACAACGCGGCCAGCGCAGCAAGCACAGTGCGTCGAAGCATCGTTTTCCCCCTCAACCCGCGTCATGCTAGCACGCGGTGCTGGAATTTCGACGCCAAATGGCCTCGATGCCGCCTTCCCTTCCGCCAAGCCGCGCGCTAT
>CAZHWA010000125.1:0-6234 GCA_964536175.1 uncultured Terricaulis sp.
ATTCGACCCCGCTGTGCTGAAGCTGGCTGTCAATGCGCGCGACGCCATGCCGAGCGGCGGTACGCTCACCATCCGCGTGGACGAGCTCGACGAAGCTGGTCAGGCATTCGCTGCGGTCAAGGTCATCGATACCGGCGCGGGCATGTCGCCCGAGGTGCAGGCGCGCGCCTTTGACCCGTTCTTCAGTACGAAGGAGTTGGGCAAAGGCACAGGTCTTGGCCTCAGCCAGGTTTATGGCTTCGCGCTTCAGTCCGGCGGCCGCTGCGAATTGGACAGTAAGGCGGGCGGCGGAACAACGGTGATGATGATCTTGCCCGTCTCGCAAGAAGCGCCGGCGCCTGCGTGTCGGCGAACGGCAGAGGAAAGCGCAGGAGCCGGCGCCATCCTTATGGTAGAGGATGACGACAGCGTCAGCGCAATGGTGGGCGAGATGCTGTCCGATCTGGGCTACGATGTCATACGCGCCGAGAGCGCGAAGGAGGCGTTGAGCAAATTGGCCAACGACCCCTCCGCGGTGGATATCTTATTCTCAGACATCATCATGCCCGGCGGGATGAGCGGTATCGACTTGGCGCGCGAAGTGCAGCGCCGCCGGCCGGAGCTGCCGATTCTGCTGACTACCGGATATGGCGGCCACGCCGATCTGGACGCCCACGATTTCCCGGTGCTGCGAAAGCCCTACGACCGCGAGCAGCTCGCCGCCGCGCTCGCGCGCGTGGCAGCCCAAGGCGCCCCACAGGCGTCGTGATGGCGGGAGTGGAATATCACAACAACGCCTTGTCATTTACGGTTCGGACCGGCGGCGGCTATAAGTCCGGCTGACGAACACAAACATGCCTGAGGCTGGAGGGGACGCATGGGTTTCTTTGACGCGCTGTTTCGCTTGATCTTCGGCAGCCGAGGCTCGCGCGGGTCGTCTCCACCTCCACCTCCGCCTCCGCCGGCGTCGACCCCGCCAGCGCCGCCGCCACCGGTCACGCCGCCGCCGCCGCCTCCTCCGGCGACGCCTCCTGCGCCGCCGCCACCGGTCACGCCGCCGGCGCCTGCGCCCACAACGACGCCGCCACCCGGCTCTGACTATCTCGCTTCACTGCGACGACAGAGCGATGCGCCGTTGCGCAGAGCGGATTTCGAAGAGGTCGCAGCACGTCTGGCTTGCGAGTGGGAGGCCGTCGCCGCTGTTGCGGAAGTGGAGTCCGGTCCTCTGGGCGGGTTCGGCAGCGACGGCCGACCCATCATCCTGTTCGAGCGGCATCTCTTCTCGCGGAAGACCAGCTCGCAGTACGACACAAGCCATCCGACGATTTCGAATCGAACCCCGGGCGGTTATCCGCGCTCACAGGCCGATCGCTGGACGCAGCTGGAACAGGCGTACGCGCTCGATCCCGAGGCGGCGCTGCAAAGCGCAAGCTACGGTCGCTTCCAGGTGTTGGGTCAGAACTATCCGAACCTCGGCATGGCTAATGCGCACGAGTATGTCGCCAAGCTGGCGCGTTCGGAGAAGGATCAACTTGAAGCGTTCGAGGGCTTTGTGCGGGCCAACGGCCTCGCCGACGAGCTCCAGCGCAAGGACTGGGCCGGCTTCGCCAGCCGTTACAACGGTCCCGCCTACGCGCAAAACCAGTACGACGTGAAGATGGCGGAGGCCTATGCGCGTTTGAAATCCAATCCGGGTTCGATCGCTTAAGTCCGCTCATGCGAAGGCGCGACGTGCTCGGAATGCTGCTACTGGCGGTGTTTACGCCGGCGTTGGCAGGCGCCCAGGGCGCGGCGGTGGCCGACGGCTTCTATCTGGTTGTGGATGACGAATCCGAGCAGACCGCATGGATCGCTTACCGCGGGCGTGACGACAGGGAGCTGGTTAGCAGCGAACCCCTGATGTCATTTGCGGAGGTGACGGATGCGCGCGCCGACGTAGACAAGCACGTCGGCATGGCCGTCGTCCACATTGCCTTGAGCGAGGCGGGGCGCCGGCGCTTCGCGGCGCTCACCACGGCGCATGTCGGTCGGCGGGTCGCGATCGTCGTTCAGGGCCAGATGGTGACGGCGCCGCGGATCAACGAGCCGATCAAGGGCGGGGAGCTGGCGCTTAGCGGGGACTTCGACCGCGAAGAGGCCGCCGCAATAGCCGCAATGTTGGCGCCGAACGCCACGCCTGAGCAGGCCGCGCCGCACGCTTGCGCCCGGGCGTGTCGCCGCCCTACATGCGCTGGCCATGGCCCGCTACCTGATCACCTCGGCCCTTCCGTACATCAACGGCATCAAGCATCTCGGCAATCTGGCCGGTTCGATGCTGCCGGCGGATGTGCACGCGCGCTTTCGTCGCCTGCAGGGTCACGAGGTCCTGTTCATTTGCGCCACTGACGAGCACGGGACGCCCGCAGAACTCGCCGCGGCCGGAGCCGGGCAGGATGTAAAGACATATTGCGATCGCCAGTTCGAAATCCAGAAGTCTGCCTGCGAAGGATTTCGTCTTTCGTTCGATCATTTCGGGCGCTCATCCAACCCGCCGAACCACCGGTTGACTCAACATTTCGGCGAAGTGCTGGAGAAGAACGGCCTGATCGAGGAGCGTGTCTCCAAGCAACTCTATTCCATCGACGACAAACGTTTCCTTCCGGATCGATATGTGGAGGGGACGTGTCCGATATGCGGATTCGAGCGGGCGCGGGGCGATCAGTGCGACAATTGCCAAACCCTGCTCGACCCAATCCAGCTCCGCAATCCGCGCTCAAAGATCTCTGGTTCGACCAATGTCGAGCCACGCGACACGGCGCATCTCTTCCTCAAACAGCCGCTGATGCAGCAACGCATCCGCGCCTGGGTGGATCGTTCGACGGACTGGCCGCAGCTCGCACGCTCTATCGCGTACAAATGGCTCGATGAAGGTTTGATCGACCGATCGATCACCCGCGACCTCGTCTGGGGTGTCAAAGTCACCAAGGATGGCAAGATCCGCTCGGGCTTTGAGAACAAGGTGTATTACGTCTGGTTCGACGCGCCGATCGAATACATCGGCGCAACCGTGGAGTGGACGGAGCTGACCGGCGCCGACTGGGAGCGTTGGTGGCGCACCGACAAGGGCGCCGAAGACGTCACCTACGTGCAGTTCATGGGAAAGGATAACGTCGCCTTCCACACCGTGAGCTTCCCGGTGACGATCATGGGCAGCGAAGAGCCCTGGAAACTCGTTGACCGCTTGAAGGCGTTCAACTGGGTCACTTGGTACGGCGGAAAGTTCTCGACAAGCGAGAAGCGCGGCATCTTCATGGACCAGGCGCTGGAATTGCTGCCGAGTGATTACTGGCGCTGGTACCTGATGGCGAATGCGCCGGAAAGCGCCGACGCTGCCTTCACGCTCGAACACTTCCAGCAGACAGTGAATGCCGATCTCGCCAATGTGTTCGGCAATTTCGTCAACCGCATCACGCGTTTTGCCGCCTCCAAGTTCGACAGCAAAGTTCCGGACGGTGGCGCGCCTGCTGAAGCGGAAGCGAAATTCGCCAACGAATTCGCCGATCGCTTAACCGCGCTGACGCAGTTCCATGAGCAGATGGAATTCCGCAAAGCCGCCGCCGAGCTGCGCGCAATCTGGGTCGCCGGGAACGAATATTTGCAGGTCGCAGCGCCATGGACGGCGATCAAGACCGATCCGGACAAAGCCGCCGTCGCCGTGCGCACCGGTCTCAACGCCGTCGTGCTATTCGCCATTCTCGCACAGCCCTTCATCCCGGACGCCGCAACCGCCGTGCTCGACGCCATGGGCGTGCCGAAGGAGAACCGAAATTGGCCGGCCGCCAGGGCCCGCAGCGTGTGGGATGCGCTGCCGCGCGGATTGGCATTCACGCCGCCTGACGTGCTGTTCAAGAAAATTGAAGATGCGGACATCGCTGCATGGGCCGAGCGGTTCGGCGGCGCCAGCTGATGCAGGTTCGCGCCCTCGGGGTAAAGGACTTGCGTGCATACCGCGAGCTGCACCGCTTTGGCATCACGGAAGCGCCTCTCGGCTTTATAGATACTCGAGAGACCGATGACGCCCGGCCGGATGCCGAAGTCGCCGCGATGCTGGCGCGCGGCGAGGGCTGGGGTGTGTTTGCTGGCGCGCGGCTGATCGGCAAGCTCACGATCGGCGCGCTGCCATATCCGTCGCTGGCGCACGCGTTCTGGATCCACTCGGTGTATGTGCGCCCTGAGGCGCGCGGCGGCGGAGCAAGCAGCTTGCTCATGCACGCGGCGATTGAAGACGCCAAGGCCAAGGGGGCGCGGCGTGTGCTCTTGTGGGTGAACGCCGAAAACAACCCGAGCACGCCGGTTCTATGAGAAGCTGAACTTCGTGGAAACGGGGCGGATTTCGCAAGGACTACGTGTGGGCGAGGACTACGCCGACGACGTGCTGATGTGTCTTGCTCTGGCGTCCTGCCGGGTTCCCTGACCCCGCTCCGCTCTGGACGCACGCGGACTTGGGCCTATAGAATCCAGATGCGGCGTGGGGACCAACGCCGGACATCGCGGAGGGGCGATCATGGAATACGTGGACCAGGCTGTTGCGATCCTGCGCGAGGGCTTCGCCAATACCAACAATCCAAAAGGTCTGCTAATTGCGCTGGCCGCGACCATCTTCCTCGCGTCGTGGCGTCAGTGGCTGCCGGTGGCGGCGGTCGCAACCATCATCCACGTCGCCATCGATACGCTTGCGCCGGTGCTCGCGGGCGGCGGCGGTCAAGTAACGTTGCCGCCCTTGATGGAGACATCGTTCTGGACTCAAACCGGCGTGATGTTCGTCGGCTATGCGATCGTGATCGCCGTCTTCTTCCTGATCAAAGGCCTGTTCTTCAAAGGCGGGACAAAAGCGGCGCATTAGCGCGCGCTGCTTCATAAAGCGCGATCGTTGCGGCTGCCGAGACATTGAGACTGTCAATTTCGGGCGTGATCGGGATACGCGCACGCTTCTCGCACGCTTCGGCCACGCCCGGACGCACGCCCTTGCCCTCCGCCCCCAGCACGAGCGCCGCGGAGCGCTTATCCGCTAAAGCGTCGGCGATACTAAGCGAGGCTTCGCCTTCCAGCGCAATAGTGAGATAGCCGAGCGAGCGTAATGTCTCGACGGCGCGCGCTAGGTTAACCGCACGTACGTGCGCGACCAATTCAATCGCGCCCGCCGCAGCCTTGGCCAATACGCCGGTCAAGGGCGGCGACTTGCGATCCTGCAACACCACGGCGCGCGCGCCGAAGGCCGCGGCTGAGCGAAATGCAGCGCCCACGTTTTGCGGATCGGTGACGCCATCGAGGACAAGCACGCTGCGTCCATCTGGAGGCGCGCACGCGGCGTCCAGGTCGAGCGGCGCCAGAGGAAAAGCGCGAACTGCAAGCCCTTGATGCACAGCGCCGGGCGGCAGCATGCCGTCGATGGCCTGCGGTTCCAGAATCTGCGGCTCAATCACTTTCGGCAGGCGTTGCGCTGCATTACGCGTCGCTACAACGCGCTCGATGCGGCGCACCGGATTGGCGAGCGCCGCCAGGCTCGCATGGACGCCCCAGATCCAGGAGGGTCCGCCGCTTTCGGCCTCGAATTCGCGGCGCGGCAACGGATGTGCCGGACGCGGCCGGTCCGGCTTGAGCGGGGGAGGGGGCTTAGCTATATGACGCGCTCCGTTTCAGGTGCCGGGTGTCAGCTAGCAGGTGTCAGCCTCTTCTGACACCCGACACCCGACACCTGGGGAAGGGTGGCCGAGTGGTTAATGGCAGCAGACTGTAAATCTGCCCGCGAGAGCGTACGCTGGTTCGAATCCAGCCCCTTCCACCATCGCTTGCGCGATGTGGAGCAGAACAGCCCAGCCCGCAGTTGACGGGTTATCCGCTCGCGCGGCTAGTTCAGCACGAACGTCACCTTCATGTTGACGCGCCATTCGCTGATCTTGCCGTCCTTGGCGACGACCTTGATCTCCTGGACCCAGGCGCCTTCGACATTCTCGAGAGTGTCGGCTGCCTTGGTCATACCTTGCTGAATGGCGTCTTCCAGGCCCTTGGCGGATGCGGCGGTGACTTCGATGACTTTGGCGACGGCCATGAGCGTTCTCCATACTCACTAACGGACCGGACGGTATGCCCAGGCGCCCGAGGCATCAATGGAAGGGGATGCACAAGCAGGCGAAAAGTCCTAGAAGCGTCGCCCCGAGCGGTGCGGGTATAGCTCAATGGTAGAGCCGCAGCCTTCCAAGCTGAAGACGAGGGTTC
>CAZHWA010000126.1:0-6185 GCA_964536175.1 uncultured Terricaulis sp.
CCGGCCTGCTCGAAACGTTGATGGGCGTGGCCGCGCGCGCCAAGGCGCTGCGCTCGCGCCCCGGTCCGAAAGAGCCGGCGCTGCGCCGCGCGCGGCTCTGCTACGACCACTTGGCCGGCGAACTCGGCGTGGCCTTGTTCGACTCCTTCATCAAGAACAAGTGGCTGGCCCCTGGCCCCGAACGCACCTTCGCGCTGACGCGCCTCGGGCGCGTCAAAGCCTCCACATTCGTCGGCGACATGGAGGATCTCGAAAAAGGCGCACGTCCGCTCTGCCGCGCCTGTCTGGACTGGAGCGTGCGCCGGCATCACCTGGCCGGCGCGCTCGGTGCGGCGATCCTCGACGAGATTTTCGACCGCGGCTGGGCCATCCAGAAGCGCAATAGCCGCGTTCTGGAATTCAACCGCATCGGCGAGGCCAGCTTCCGGCGCGTGTTCATGATCCCCGACGCGCCGGAGAACTAAGCGGCGCCGCATGGCCCGTCGGCGCGAGTGTGCTATACTTCCCCTCATGCCCGCCGTGGCCCGCATCGACCCCAAGGACGTGTTCACGCCTGAGGAATGGGCGCAGCTGTCGCCGCGGTCCTCCTGGATCGGGCTTGCGCTCGTGGCGCTGTGCTGGGGCGTGATCTTTGCGGCGGGCGCGATGTTCGTGCTCTGGCCGAACCCGCTCACCTATGTGCTCGCAGTGATGCTGATCGGCGCGCGCCAGCTGGGCCTCGCCATTCTCATGCACGACGCCGCGCACGGGGCGCTGCATCCCAATCGCAAAATCAACGACTGGGTTGGCGAGTGGCTGTGCGCGGCGCCCACCGGCGCGCGCCTGCACGCCTATCGCGACTATCATCTGAAACACCACCGCTATACCGAGCAGCCGGAAGACCCCGATCTGCCGCTCTCGGCGCCCTTCCCGATCACGCGCGCGTCGCTCATCCGCAAGATTGTACGCGATCTGACCGGCCAGACGTTCTTCAAGCAACGCACCGCCCAATTAGAACGTGGCGGCAACGCGCACTTCCTCATCTTCAACGCGCTGCTATTGGCTGCGCTCACGCTTGCCGGTTACTGGTGGGCCTATTTCGCACTCTGGCTCGTGCCGATGGCGACTTGGCTGCCGCTGGTCACCCGCCTGCGCAACATCGCCGAACACGCGTGCGTCAAGGCCGAAGACGATCCCTTCACGCATGCGCGCACCACGCTTGCCGGTCCGCTCGAACGTCTCTTCATCGCCCCCTATTGGGTGCACTTCCACGGCGAGCACCACGTCTTCATGCATGTGCCCTGCTACCGGCTCGAACGTATGCACCGCATGCTGATGGAGAAGGGCTACTGGTCGCGCATGAAGATCGCCCCGGGATATGCGAGCGTGCTGCGCGAGGCGAGCGGCAGGGCGATGGCGTAATATGGCCCGCCGGCGCCTCGCCGGCATCGTTCGTTCAAGCGGAGAGAGTGCCGGCGAGGCGCGGGCGGTTCATATTGCCGAGCCATGATCGCCGACATCCCCGTCTTTATCCGAGAAAACACGCGCCTGCTGGCGCCGAGCCATGTGCCGGAACTCAAGCTTCATCTTGCCGATGACGCCGTCGCGCTCTGGGAAATGACGGAAGAACAGCTCGGCGAACTCGGGCTGCCGCCGCCGTTCTGGGCGTTTGCGTGGGCCGGCGGCCAGGCGCTCGCGCGCTATGTGCTGGATCACCCCGAGATCGTTGGCGGCACGCGCGTCCTCGATGTCGCCTCTGGCTCGGGCCTGGTCGCCATCGCCGCGATGAAGGCGGGCGCCGCTTGCGCGCTCGCAGTAGATATCGACGCCTTCGCGGCGCACGCAGCAAAGCTCAACGCCGACCTGAACGACGTCTGCGTCGAAACCAGCGACGCCGATCCCGTCGGAAAGCCGACCGGGGCGGACGTCATCCTGGTCGGCGATCTTTTCTACGACCGCGATCTGGCCCCGCGCGTATTGGACTGGCTGGTCGCGCTGCAGCGCGCGGGCAAGCAGGTGCTGATCGGCGATCCCGGCCGCACCTATCTGCCGCGCGACAAGCTGGACCAGATCGCCGCCTACGACATTCCCGTTACGCGTGCGCTGGAGGACGCGGAGGTGAAGCGCGCCGCGGTCTGGAGGCTGCGCTAGCGTCAGCCGCGCGCGCGCACTGCCCCATCGGCGTCAGTCTGAGCTTGTCGAAGACGGGGGATGGCGAGGCCGCGCTTCGACAAGCTCAGGATTCGCTCAGCGTGACGGCCATCTAGCCGTCGCAACCCGAGTGCATCGAAGCCGGCGCCAAAAGAGCTATTCCATCGGACAGACGTATCTGCGCTCCTGCTCGTCTTCGACCCGCGAGGCGGCGTCTTCGCAAACCGCGTCCCATAACCGCATCACTTCATCTCCGAGCGCATTGGCGCGCGTCTCCAAGTCCTCCATGGAGGGCGCCGCAGTAGGCGGCTCGGATATCCAGACGGGATCGTACGCCGGGCCGCAACTGAGTTCGGCGAAAAGCCCCTTGGCGCACAGCCGCGAGCGTTCGAGATTATACCGCCAAACCGTTTCCCGCAGCCGGCGCGCCAATTCGCGGGTATCGGTCACCGAGGGTTCGGCGCTGCCGGGGCGTTCGCGCGTGTGTTCGTCGATCTGATGCAGCATGGCTCCATAGCGGCCGATTTCGATATTGAGATCGAATGGCTCAGGCGGCTGCGTCTCGCTCTCCTGAGATGTTTGTCCGCACGCGGCCAGACACAGCGCTAAGAACATCGCAGGCAGCTTCATTCCCGCCTCCCTGGAACAAGGCGAGCTTAGCGGACCGGCGCGCCGGCGCCAGTTCTTGTTGAGGAGTCAGCGGTCGATTGTGGGCGCCAGGGCGTTATAGCCGCGCTCGAATTCCAGCATGTCCACGCGCACCGCGCGCCGGATGAGGGCTATCGCGGCAACCAGCAGGCCCATGCCTGCGGCCGCCGCGATCATCGCCCCTGCGACGCCCCAGAACTCAGCGTCGAACATGCCACCCAACCCTGCCTTCGAGGCATCTTTGTTGAAATCAATATGGCGCCTTGCGGTGAACGGGCGGTTTCCGAAAGAACAACGAAACGTTGAAATGCCGCTTGGGGAAAAAGCCGCAGCCGACTAAGTCATGGACGCGAGGGAGCGATCCAATGCTGCGTCTGGAACTCGCCGCGGTTTATGTCGGCGTGAACATCATTATCCTGCTGGTGCTCGCGGTGATGGTGGCGCTCGGGCGCCAACGCCACAAGATCGTGTTGGGCGAGGGCGACAATCTCGCGTTCACCCGCGTGGTGCGCGCGCACGGCAACGCCGCCGAATACATCCCTGCCGCCCTGGTCGGCCTGGTGCTCCTGGCGCTGTTTCCCGAAGCGACGCCGATCTGGCTATTACATGCGGCCGGGCTTTCGTTGACGATTGGTAGATTGACCCACGCGATCGGCCTGTACGCGGGCGCCCTAAATCTCGGCCGGGTCGCCGGCATCGCCCTCACCTGGCTGTCCTACCTTCTGATCGGAGGCGGCCTGATCTACGCCGGATTTGCCCAACAGCTCTGACGGTTCAGCCCCTGGCCCACGATTGCCCCGGCCAGCCGGAGCGCCCATGTTCGGGCCATGGCCTTCGACGCTGATTCTCACGCCGCCCTGGCGGCCCTGCTCGACTACGCGCGCAAAGCGGGGGCCGATGCAGCCGAGGCCAGCTTTGCCGCGCGTGAAGCTATTTCCGCCGAGGTGCGGATGGGGGAACTCGAAGGCATGGAGCGCGAGGAGGGCCGCTCGGTCGCGCTCCGGGCGTTTATTGGCCAGCGCCAGGCGTCGGCCTCCTCCACTGACCTTTCCGCCAACGGCCTCAAGACCCTGGCCGAGCGCACGGTGGCGATGGCCCGGGCCGCGCCCGAGGACCGGTACTGCGGCCTGTTGGAGGAGCGCTACCTGGCCCGCGGCGACAAGCCCGACCTTGAGCAATCCGACGTCGCCCGCCCCAGCCCGCAACAGCTCTTGGACTTGGCCCGCGCCTGCGAAGCGGCCTCGCTGGCCGTCCCCGGCGTCGCGAACTCCGGCGGCGGCGGCGCCAGCAGCGAAATTTCGCATTTTGTCTACGCCGCTTCGAACGGATTCGAAGGCGCAGAGAGCGCCACCGCCTACAGCCTGGGTACGCAGCCGGTCGCGGAAAAGGACGACGAGATGGAGCGCGACTATGAGTGGCGCACCAAACGCTTCTTTGCCGATTTGCCGGCCGCTGAGGACATCGGCCGCATCGCCGGCGAGCGCACGGCCCGTCGCCTGGGCGCACGCAAGGTCGCGAGCCAGAAAGCGGCGGTGATATTCGAGAACCGCCTCGCCGGCCGCATCCTCTCGCCCTTCCTCGGCGGCATTTCGGGCGCCGCGGTCGCGCGCGGGGTATCGTTCGTCAAAGACAAGCTCGGCCAACGCGTGTTTGCCGAAGGCTTCCGTATTCACGAAGATCCGTTCGTGAAGCGCGGCATGGGCAGCCACTGGTTCGACGGCGAAGGCGGTGCGGTAAGGCCCACGACGCTGGTCGAGGATGGCGTGCTGACGACTTGGCTGCTCAACGCTTCGGCGGCGCGCCAACTCAATCTTGAACCCAATGGCCATGCTTCGGCCGGCCATGGCGGACCACCCGGCATTTCCACCTCCAATCTCTTCGTCAAACCGGGCGAAGACGACCTTGCAGGCCTGATGCGCAATGCCGGCAAGGGCCTGCTCGTCACCGACATGTTCTCGCCGTCGCTAAACATGAACACTGGCGACTGGTCGGTGGGCGTGGCCGGCTATTGGTTCGAGAACGGCGCAGCGCAGTATCCGGTCAGCGAAGTCACCGTCGCCGGAAATCTGCTCGATATTTATCGGCGCCTGCGCTGCGGCAGCGATCTGGACACGCGCGGCGCGCTCGAAATCCCCAGCCTCATCGTGGACGATCTTGCAATCGGCGGCGTCTGACCTCGCGCTCCTCGAAGCGGCGGCGCGCGAAGCGGGCGCGCTCGCCCGCGACTTGATTGCGAAGAAGTTGGATGTGCAGTCCAAGGGTCCGCTCGGTCCTGTCACCAATGTCGACTACGCCGTCGACGCCTTATTGGCCGAGCGCCTTCTGAAAGCGCGCCCGGATTATGGTTGGCTGTCCGAAGAAACGCCGGACGATCCCGAACGGCGCATTGGCAAGCCGCGCACCTTCATGCTCGATCCGATCGACGGCACCGCCGCTCTTGTCGCCCGTGTCCCGCAATGGACCATCAGCATTGGCCTCATCGAAGGCGAGCGGGCTTTTGCGGGCGCGATCTACAATCCAATGACCGACGAGCTGTTCTTGGGCGCGCGGGGCGTTGGCGCAACGCTCAATGGCCGGCCGGCGCGGACAAGCGCGCGCGATACGCTGGAGGGCGCGCGAATTATCGGCCAGCCGAGCCGTTTTGCGCCGAAAAAATGGCCAACGCCCTGGCCGAAACTTGAGATCATCGAGCGTCAGTCGATCGCCTATCGCATGGCGCTGGTCGCTGCGGGGATGGGCGATGCGACCCTACTGTTCGGCTACAAGAATGAGTGGGACATCGCGGCCGGCGCTGCCATCGTGGCGGCCGCAGGCGGATGCGTGAGCGACCTCTGGGGCGAGCCGCTGGTCTTCAATCAGCTCGACCCGCGCGCGCCGGGCGTTGCGGCGTCTGGCGCGGGCTTGCACGCTCTGATAATCGAGCGCGCCAAGAGCTTTCCCGATCCGCGCAAAGCAACAAAACCATGAGCGAACAGCGCCAACTCCTGCACCTCGTCATCGGCGGCGAACTGAAGCGGCTCGACCGCCCGGAGTTCGAGGACCTATCCGCCATCGACTTCGTGGGCGCCTTTCCCAACTACCGGACCGCCTACGACGCCTGGAAGGCCGCTGCGCAGCGCACTGTCGACAATGCCCGCATGCGCTATTTCATCATCCACGCTCATCGCCTGCTCGACCCCGGCGAGGATCCCGAGCACGAGTTGTGAGCACATGACGGCGGGCGGGTTGTTCGGGCGGCTGTGGCGCGAATACGTCTCGCACTACCTGAGCAGCATCGCCTTGCTCATCCCGGTGCTGGCGCTCGTCGCCGCGGCCGGGGTCGGCTATGTATGGCTGCTCAAGTTCGCGACCGACGGCATCAGCGCGCGCGACACCACGGTGGGGATGTGGGCGCCGGGCGCCGTCAT
>CAZHWA010000127.1:0-6150 GCA_964536175.1 uncultured Terricaulis sp.
GCATGGGACTGAAGGCGTGAAGTTCTACACCAAGGTGAAGACCGTCACCGCTCGCTGGCCCGAAGGCATGCAAGAAGATTCCAGCTTCGTCATTCCGACGATGCGGTGATGTTTGTCATTGCGCTTGTTGCGTTTACATTCGCGGCTTTGCCCGCGGTCCTGAGCATAAGAGCGCGGCGCTACACACAAGCGGCGCTTGTCTTTCTGGCTTGTCTGGCGGCGCCGTTCATCGTGGGCGTCATTGCGATCGGTGTCTCTGATCCGCAGTATTCGAATGTGCAAGGAGAGCTGGCTTTCCTCGCCACCGCGGTGTTGTTTCCGCTCTTCTGCGCATCCGTGTTGTGGGAGCGGGGAAAGTTCAAGGCGGCGCAGAAGTGATCGAGCCTGAAGAGCGCCATTGGGCGACTTATCCCGCGGTTATGCGGTGCTAACAGAACTCGTCATTCCGGGGCGTCGCGCAGCGATGAACCCGGAATCCAGATGCAAACGACGGGTTAGTTGCCGCTGGATTCCGGATCGGCGCTCGGCGCGTCCGGAATGACGGAAGAGCGTAGTTGACTGATCGATCATTGATCGATTAATCTTCTGCGCATGAAGCAGCTCACCGCCGTGGAAGCCAAAGTGAAATTCGGCGCCGTGCTCGACGCGGTCGAACGCGGCGAAGAGATCGTCGTTACCCGCAACGGCAAGCCGGTGGCGCGTATCTCGCCAGCCGAGCCCGATCGCGCCGCCCAGCGCGCTGCCGCTGAAAAGCTCAAGGATTTCGGCAAGGGCCGCATCCTTGGCATGGACTGGCGCGTCCTGAGAGATGCGGGGCGCAAGTGACGGCCTTCGTGGTCGACGCCTCTGCGCTGCTGGCCTGGTGTTTCCAGGACGAATGGCCCAACGACCGGGCGAAATTGATGGATCGATTAGTGGATGGCGGCATGGCCGCGCCAGCGCACCTGCCCTTGGAGATCACCAACATTGTTTGGGAGAGCGAGCGACGCCGCCGCATCAGCGAGGCTGACGCGTTGGATTTCATCGATACGGTCGAGGACTTGGGTGTGCGTATCGATTCCGAGACGCCTCGGCGGGCCTGGAGGGACATTTATCCGCTCGCTCGCGCTGAAAAGCTTACCACTTACGACGCCGCTTATCTTGAATTGGCGATGCGCATCAAAGCCACGCTGGTGAGTAAAGATACGGACCTCGTGCGCGCTGCGAAACGCCGTGGCGTGCCCACGCTCGTGCCCTCATGACCGATATCCTCACCTCCGCTGCCCGCATCATGCTAAGCTGCCCGCAAGTTTTGCACACTCACGAACCCTCTCCCTCCTTTGGGAGGGAGAGGGCAGGGTGAGGGTGGAGCGCAATCGTCAACCGGGTGGTGTGCGCGATCGACTGGACGCCAAATCACTCAGCGTCGGCGCAGCCCCCTCACCCTGCCCTCTCCCCCTCGCGGGGGAGAGGGTGGCGCAGCACTAGAGAGCGTGCGCAATGACCTCTGAAATCCTCACCTCCGCCGCCAATGGCCTTGCCCGAATCACGCTGAATCGTCCGCAGGCGCTGCACGCGCTCACCACGCACATGTGTGCGAACATGATTCAGGCGCTGCTGGCCTGGCGCGACGACGAAAGCATCCGCGCGGTGCTGCTGGATCACGCCTCCGGCACGCGCGGCTTCTGCGCCGGCGGCGACATTCGCATGATCGCCGAGAGCGGGGCAGGCAATGGCGAAGAGGCGCGTCGCTTCTTTCACACCGAGTACCAACTCAACCATTTGCTCTTCCATTATCCGAAGCCCATCGTCGCGCTCATCGATGGCGTCACGATGGGCGGCGGCGTCGGCATTTCGATGCCGGCGCGGTTCCGCGTCGCCACCGATAACACCACCTACGCCATGCCCGAAACCGGCATTGGCCTCTTTCCGGATGTCGGCGGCGGCTGGTATCTGCCGCGCAAGCCCGGCCAGATCGGCATGTGGCTCGCGCTCACCGGCGCGCGTCTGAAAGCGGCGGACTGCATGATCGCAGGCATCGCGACGCACTACGTCGAAGCGGCGAAGCTGGATGCGTTGAAGCAGACGCTGCAGGAAATATGGACCGCCGGCGTCTCGCCGGCATCTCCGGCGGCGGCCGACGAGCCGGCGATCCATATTGAACGCGCGCTCGCGTCTTTCGCCGTCAATCCCGGCCCGCCGCGCGAACTGACCGAAGACAACATCGGGCGCATCAATCGCATCTTCGCGCTGGGCAGCGTTGAGCGCATCTTCGCCGCGCTCGAAAGCGATCCGAGCGACTGGGCCAAGGCGCAACTGGCCACGCTCCGCACCAAATCGCCGCAGACGCTGAAAGTCACTTTCCGCCAACTGCGCGAAGGCGCGCAGATGACAAGCTTCGAAGACGAGATGCGCCAGGAGTATCGCATCGCCGCCCGCGTCAGCGCGATGCACGACTTCCAGGAAGGCGTGCGCGCCGTCGTCATCGACAAGGACAACGCGCCGCGCTGGAACCCAGCGACGCTCGACGGCGTCACGGATGCGCTGCTGGACGCCATCTTCGCGCCCATGCCGCCAGGCCAGGAATGGTCGCCGCTTTAAATGGACCGCCGGCGCCCTCGCCGGCATGGTGTGTTTGAGTTAAGTGGGCAGCGAGAAGAGCGCCTCGGCGCTCTGCCGGCGGGGGCGCCGGCGGTCCATATTCAGGAGCAACGCCATGCGCATCGCCTTTATCGGTCTCGGCAATATGGGCTCGGGCATGTCTGCCAATCTCAAGCAGGCCGGGCATGAGGTCGTCGCATTCGACCTCTCCGCCGACGCGATGAAGCGGGCTGAGGAGCAGGGCATGATTGCGGCCGGGTCTTGCGCCGAAGCGGTGAAGGATGCCGAAGCCGTCATCACCATGCTGCCCGCGGGCAAGCACGTGCGCGAAGTCTACGCCGACTCGATCCTGCCCAACGCGCCCAAGGACGCGTTGCTGATCGATTGCTCGACCATCGATGTCGACAGCGCGCGCACCGTCAATCGCGACGCGGCGATGCAGGGCTTTCGCGCCGCCGATGCGCCTGTCTCGGGCGGCACGGCTGCGGCGACGGGCGGGGCGCTCACCTTCATGGTCGGCTGCCGCGAGCAGGATTTCGCCGAGATCGAGAAGGTGCTGCAGCCAATGGCCAAGGCTGTGATCCGCGCCGGCGATCCCGGCGCCGGCCAAGCCGCCAAGATCTGCAACAACATGCTGCTCGGCATTTCCATGATCGGCACGTGCGAAGCCTTCGCGCTGGCGGAATCGCTGGGGCTCGACGCGCAGAAATTCTTCGACATCGCCAGCAAAGCCTCCGGCCAATGCTGGTCGCTTACATCCTACTGCCCGTGGCCGGGTCCGGTGCCGGCCGCGCCCTCCAACCGCGACTACGAGGGCGGATTCGCCGCAGCGATGATGCTGAAGGATCTTCGGCTGGCGCAGGAGGCGGCGGAATCGACCGGGACAGACACCCCGCTTGGCGGCGTCGCGCAGGCGCTCTACGAGGAGCTCAACAACCGCGGCCACGGCCACAAGGACTTTTCTTTCATGCTCGAATTGCTGCGCCGCCGCGGCTGAGGCGCTCGGCGTCAGCCGCCGGACGCGAGTACGCGTTCGATCGTCTCCAGCAGCGCACGCGGCGAGACAGGCTTGATCAGCATGGCGTCGGCGCCTGCGAGCGCGCCGGCGCGCGTATCGCCGGTGACGGCGATAATCCGCAATGAAGGCCAGCGCTCTTCGGCGCGGACCCGCGCGAGGAACTCAGCGCCGCCCATGCCGGGCATGTTGCGGTCGACCAGCACGAGCTGCGCCGGGCGTTCGTGCAGCGCCGCCAACGCCTCTTCACCGGTGGCGGCTTCGCGTACCGAGGCGACGCCCGCGCGCTCCAGCACCTTGCGCAGCAATGCGCGCATCGCTGCGTGATCGTCAACGATCAGCACGCTGAGGTCGGTCGGGGTCATGGCGCTTGATGCGCGCGCCTTAGCGCAAAAGCAAACGGCCGGAGCTTTTGCTCCGGCCGTCCCAGTCTCGAAGTCGCTTGCGCTTAGTAGCGCGCGCGCAGGGTGACGCCGTAAGTGGCCGGTTCGTTGGGATAAACAACGTACGTGCTGAGCAGCGGGTTGGGATTGCTTTGCAGAGGCGGAACGAACGCGCCGACGTGATAGTATTCGTCGGTCAGGTTGCGTCCCCACAGTTCGATCGACCAACGTTCGCTGTTCGGACCGATCCCAATGCGGCCGTTGAAAATGGCAAATTCGCCATTGTCGGTACGGCCAAGTGGGTCGCGGTTGAGTGTTTGCGTCCGATATCCGTCATTCCAACGGCCATCCAGGTAGAACAGCGCCCGCAAATCGCCGCCGAGCGGCATTTCATAGGTTACGCTGCCTGTGACGACCCATTCCGGCGCGAATGAGAAGGGGTCGCCTGCGAACACCGTATCCTGCCCCGACGGATCAGGATTCACGAACGCAACGGTGCTGTCGTAGAACGCGTCGGTCCACGTCACGCCGCCGGTCAACGTGAGATTGTCGATGGGGCGGGTGGCGAGTTCAAGCTCGACGCCTTGCGAGATCGCTTCTGGAACGTTTTCCGTAATGAAGTTGAAGCCATTGAAGGCGTTCAGCTGGAAATCGTGAATCTCCTGATAAAAGCCCGTGACGTTGAAGGTCGTGTTGCCCAACAATGTCGCCCGCAAGCCGACCTCGTACGCGTCCGTGAACTCTGGATTGAAGTGTAAGTCACTGACGCTGACGGCAGCCGGATTGATTGTGGAGGGCTGGATCGCGAAACCGGAGCGGTCGACATTGAAGCCGCCCGCCTTATAGCCGCGCGAGTAGCCGCCGTAGATCATGGTGTCGTTACTCAGGTGGTAGGCCAGAGAGACGGTGCCGCTAAACTCTTCCTCTTCGGCGGCGCCCGCGTGCGTGCCATTCGCGATCGTATTGATTGCAGGGTTACAGGCGAGGTTCATCAGCCCGGCAGCGCCCGGACCACCGAGAGCCGCGGGAATTTGCAGGAAGGAGACGATGCCGCCTGGGAATGGGCCGGCCGGCGTGGTGATCCCGAGCGTTGCGGCTTCCATCTGCTGCAACGTTACGCAACTGGGCGAGACGCTGTTGAGCGTGGCGCCAAGATCCTTCTCATCGTGATTATAGCGCAGGCCCACAGTCAGCACGAGTTGATCGGTAATGCTGAACTGGTTGTGAGTGAACAGCGAGAGTGAACGCGTTTCCACGTCCCAATTGTCCGCCTGTTGGCCCTGGCCCGCCAGGTTCGGGGTTAGGTGGCCGGCGTTCGGGCCAGCATTCACGCTCATGACTTCCGCCAAGAGCGTGGGGTTGAGCGGTGCAAGCTGTGTCGCCACGCACTGGAAGATCGAAGGCATCGCGGCTGAGAGGTTGTACAGCTCGCAGCCGAAATTATCGCCTGCCGGAGGGACTAGTCCGTCGGTCGCACCGACCGTGAGCACGTTCGCGTAGAGGCTGCCGTGGGCGCCTGTGCGGATCGTGTCGTCGTAAAACATAGTCTCGTCGCCATAGAACAGGCCGACGAGCCAGTTCAGACGCCCACTTTCGCCCTGCAGACGGAACTCTTGTGTGAAGTTCTCGAAGCCGACTTCGAGACCTTCCCGATAGGCGACGTCGATGAGGTTGAAGTCGATATCTTGGCCGCGGGTTGCTTCCCAATCGCGATACGCGGTGATGGACGTGAAGTTCATCCCGCCGATGTCCCAGTCGAGCTGGGCCGAGATGCCTTGCTCTTCGGTCTTCTCAACGTAGGAGCGCCCAGGCGTGACTGTCATGGAGCGCCGATCGACATTAATCGCCGGCGTTGAAGCGAGCGCATTGCCGAGTTGTCCGAGCGCGGCGAAGGAGCCTTGAATCGCTAGTTGCGCAGAGCCGTACGATAATGGCGTGATGCCGCAGCAAACCTCATCCGTGCCCGCCGCATCGACAATCACGCGCAGCGATGCATCAGGGCTGATATCCCACAAAGCCTGCGCGCGCGCCGTGTAGCGATCGCGATTGTTGATGTCTTCGCCGGAGATGAGGTCAGTGATGTAGCCTTCGCGTCCGCGGATCGAGCCATCCAGGCGGACCGCCAGCGTATCGCCAAGCGGCACGTTGATCATGGCGCGGCTGCCGGCTTCT
>CAZHWA010000128.1:0-6115 GCA_964536175.1 uncultured Terricaulis sp.
CCCCGGCGAAGTCACGCCCAAGCAGCTCAAAGAACTGCACATCCGCATCGTCGAACCGCCGAAGAGCTAAGCGGAGGGGTCCGCCGGCAGATAGCTCACCAGCAGCTTCAGATAAAACAGCGGCAGAAACCATTCGAGCCCGGGCGGTTCGGGCAAGATATAAAGGCAGAGCGCCAGAGCGCCCGTATAGGCGGAAAGTGCGACGGCGCGCTGGAGGGCGCGCGGCGTCGCCAGGATCGACGCCGCGGCGACGATCAGATAGAGCGCGGCGCCAGCCAGCCACAGCGCATCGCGCCCGGCGAACAGCAGCCACACGACAACCAGGTGCGCGCCATGCGCCAGCACGAACGTCATGTGATGGCGGGCGGTCCGGCCTTCGCGGCGATACCAGCGCCGCGCGCTCGCCGTCGCATTGGTGACGACGCCGCCCATCACGTCGAAGCCGAGCAGAACCGCCACGGCGTGGTGCGGCCACGACCATGACGGGACACCGACCCAAGCGGCGTAGAGGAACGCGCCGACCGCAGCCGCGGCCGCGACGCCGAACTGAAGCGCGATCTCAGCGGGACTGGCGCCGGGGCCAATGAAGCGGTCAAGCGCACCGGCCAAACCGGCGCGCGGTTGAGGCGTCGATCTCGACTCCATTCCGCGTCAACGCGGACGCGCGCTGCGCGATCCTATCGCTCGGCGCATACCCGCACGAACAGGCCGGGCGGCACGCGGGTGAGGCCGTCGCCGCACGCCACGTTCAGCTGCGCCTGGGTGAGCCCTTCGGCGTTGCGCAGATCGGCGCCGGCGATGTCAGCTTCTGCGAAGTTCGCCCGGCTGACGTCTGCGCGGGTGAAATCGGCGTGGCGCAGATCTGCCCGGCGCGCATCGGCGTTGACGAGCGAAGCGTTCTCGAACACGGCGCGCGGGCAGCGCGCGGCCACGAGGTTGGTGCGTCGCAAATCGGCGCCGGTGAAATTCGCCTCGGCAAAATCGGAGCCGCTTGCGTCGGCCCGAGCGAGCACCGCGCGAGAAAAATTGCTGCCGCTGAAATCGGAGTTGGACATTTTCGCCCCCGCTAGGATGCGGCCCGAAAGGTCGCATCCCTCGCAGACGCCGCCATAAGCCGGGGCCAGGCTCATCCGGACCGGGCCGGCAAACGGCCAGAACGCGAAGGCCTGACTTGCCCCCGCGACACACAGTACAGCCGCCGCGAATGCCGTGGTGCGCAATTGTGTCAACACGGCGCCCGAACTAGGCCCCGCGAAGTCGTTGCGCCAGTGAACAAGTAGTAAGCGAGATTTGTTACTAATTGTTTCCGCAGTGGCGCACAGTCAAACCTGGGGACAGCGTGGTCGTTGCGTCCCCACATGCAGTATTCAGCTGGTCCTGAGTGAGCCCTACAGCGCCATCCAGATCGGCGCCTGAGAGATTGGCGCCATCGAGCACAGCGCCGCTGAAGCGCGCCCCGTGGAAATAGCCGCCGACGAGCGTTGCGCCCTCAAGGTTGGCGTCCGTGAAGTCGGCGCGGCCGGCGCGAATGCCGAACAGATTGGCCAGCGACAAATTGGCTCCGCGAAAGCTGGCGCGATCGGCGACGGCGACAGAGAAGTTCGACTGGCGGATGCGTGAACCCGCGAAGTCGTGGCCCGAGATGTTCTGGTAGGAAAGGTCGATCTGGAAGAGGTCGCAGCGCGCACACGATGCGCCGCCGCGCACGCGAACCGCAATGGCGTCCCGTTCGGCTTGGCTCAACATTGGCCCGCCAGTGGCGGACGGAGGTTGGGCGTACACGAGTTGGCCGCAGGCAAAGGTCGTTAACGCGGCGAGCGACGCGGCGATCGCAGTACGTCTCATATTGGCGCAACTCCGGCGATGATTAGACGGCCGGTCGCATGTCTTGGGCCGGACCAGCTTTCCCGGATGCGCCGTGCGTCCGCTAGTCCGATGCGCCGCTAACTTGGCCTTTGGCGCCGCACGCCGCGCAGGCGCCAGACTGCTCGACCGTGAAGTGTCCACACGCGCGGCAGGGGTCGGCGCGATAACTGGTCCCGGCGGATTTGACCGTGGATGGCGCTTTGCGGTCGCGGATGTTCTCGACCACGGCGCGCGGCTTCAGCATGACGAGATTGTCGGGCGCGGCGCCGCGCGCGAAGCCGCGCGAGATAAAGCGCGCTGCACTCTCGGCATCTTGCGCCTTTTTCGAAAGCCCGTCGCCGCGGGCGTCGAACGGATCGACCTGCGCCAGATCGGTGCGGCCGAGATAGGAGACGGCCAGCTCGCGGAAGATGTAGTCGAGGATCGACGTGGCGTGGCGGATGGTGTCGTTGCCGCGCACTTCGCCTGCGGGTTCGAAGCGGGTGAACAGGAAGGCGTCGACATATTCTTCGAGCGGCACGCCGTATTGCAGGCCGATCGAGATCGAGATGGCGAAATTGTTCATCAGCGAGCGGAAGGCTGCACCCTCCTTGTGCAGATCGATGAAGATCTCGCCGAGTTCGCCATCGTCGTACTCGCCGGTATGAAGATAGACTTTGTGCCCGCCGACAACAGCTTTCTGGATGTAGCCTTTGCGCCGCTCCGGCAAGCGGCGCCGCCGTTCTTGGAGGTCCGGCGTCCCTGTGGCTGTGGCCTGTATTGGTGCGGCCTGCACCGGCGCAGCTGCATCGGGCGCATCCTCTTCCAGAGGCGCCAGAGTCAGCGTGACCGGCGGCGCCTGGACATCGATGCGTACGAGCGCAGCGCCAGCTGCCTTTGCCGTTTCCAGCAACGCCGACCGTCGCGCGACGGTCTCGGCCGTCAACGTCAGTACGAGCGTTGTGCGTGCGAATGGCGCAACGGCGGCGGCGAATGAGATGCGCGCATCGGGCGCGATGTCGCGTGCAACTGCGAACACAGGTGCATGCGCGGCATCGAGTGCGCCGGCGCCGTCAAAACTGGACGCGCCCATGCAGTATGCCTGCGCGGCCGCGATCTCGTCTTCACTGAAGCCGAGCGTCATCAGCAGGTCGCCGCGCTTGCCGGCGGCCACGTCTGGCGGCAGCTTCAGCACGTCTTCGCAAAATTCCGGGCCGATCACGAGCGGATGCACGGCGGCGCGAAGATTGAGCGCATCTCGCGCTGCCTCCTCAGCGGCCTCCAGCGCCGGTTCAGTTAGGCCTTTACCGGCCAGCGCTTCGAGGCTCACGCCCGGCGCGCCCTTCAGCGTACGCCGTCCTTCGATATGCAAGGCGAGTTGCGCGATGAGACCATCAGAATAGCCTAATGCCGCAAGGCCGGCGCGGGCGTGTTCGCTTAAGATGCGGCCGAAGCTTCCATCTTCCCGCGCGCCGTAGCCCGCGATCGACTCGATCGGCCCAAGACCCGTTTCCACGAGTCCGAGACGGCGCGCACTGGCCTCGTCTTCGGCGAAGGCGATGGTGAGCGAGACGCGCATGCCGGCAGACCCCGACCCGGGCAAGGCGGCGTAAAGGGCCTGCGCCCGCGCCGCGATTTCTCCGGTGAGCGATGACGCAGCATCGCGCGCAAGTCCGACGGCCCGCTCTTCGCCGCCTCTGGCGTTGCTCCAATCGGGATAGGCGCCTTTGGCTCGCGCCAACTCGGCGCTCTCCGACAAGGCGACCGCATGCGCAAGCGCGGCGATGCTGGCGGCGAGTTCGCGTGCCTCCACGCTGTCGTAAGCCTTGCCGGCGCGCATGATGAGCGCGGCCATGCCTTCAAGGCGAATAGCGATAGGGCGGCGCGCGCTGGCGCTCTGGCCGCCGTGTGCCGCATCGAGTGCGCGAACGAGCGTGCGCACGGCTCGTTCGTACCCCTCTGCGTCGAAGCCGCTGACGCCGTGAAAACGCGGCAACGCCAAGCTCGCGGCGACCACGCTGCATTCCTGCTCGCACGCCGCAACACCGGTGGGATCGCTCATGGCGGGCGCAAAGCTCGTCAGTGCATGGATGCCGGGCTCGGGCGAGGCGATGAGGACGCGAGGGTGTCCCAGTCCGGCGCTTGTGTCCAAAGCGTCCGCATAGGCGCCGCGCGCGACCGCACCCGAGAGGGCCGCGAGTATGTCGGCGTCGGGCGCGCCGGCCAGGCGCGCCGTCGCGGCCTTGCGCTGAACCCCGCCGTGCTCGCTGTTGAGGCCATTGCGCACAGCTTCAATGGCCAACTCGGCCAGTGCGGCGTCGAGTGCGCGAGCGCCTGCGGCGAGCGCGGTGCTGGCGCGTAGTCGCGCATTCGCGTCTGCTATAAGTTGGGAGGCCGAGGATGGATCGGGGTGCACAAGGATGGCCGCGCTCTCGCTGCCCGTAGGGTCGGCCAAGCGGGCGGCGGCATCGAGCGCATCGAGCGCAGCGGGGGACGGCGAACCTGCGATCCCAAGCCTGGCGCCAGCGGCAAGCAGAGTCTGCGCCCGCGCCAGCGCGGCCATTTCATCTGCGCGAACGTCTGGCCAGCGCACCAACGCTGCCGACATCGCCAATTCCGCGCCCGGCGCCAGCGCCGCACGGACGAGCGGAGGATCGAGCATCGCCTTCGCGCCGCAGAGCAGGTCGCTGAGATCTCCCGCGAGCAACTCATCGCCGGCCCAACTGCCGATGCGCGTGCATACCCGCGCGATGGCCTCCGCGATGCTTGCCCCCTCGGGCGTCTCGACGACCAGCCCGGCTTCGGTCGCTGCCCGAACCATGGTCTGTGGCCAAGCGGCCGGCGCATGGGCGTACAACGGCGCGTCTTCGTTGAACTCTTCAGCCATCGGCAGCCTCCGCGCGCAACCTGCCCGCGCAAGCTCAGAAAATCAATATCTGGTAGGCAACGACCGCGGGATATCCCAAGATGTTGTTCCGTGTGCGCACTGGACGGGGTGGGGACCAATCGCCATAGTGCGCGCCGCCTGCAAATCGGCTTAGCGGCCATGCTGACGGCGCTTCGGAGACAAACAAAAGCCCATGCTCAAATGGTTGTTTACGTGGTGGAACGGCGCGGCCGCTGGCGCGCGCTTCGACATTTGGCGGCGCGGGGCTTTTGTGGGCAGCGACGAACAGGACAACCGATACTACGAGGAAAGGCGGCCTAGCCTTGAAGGCCGTAAGCGCCGTTATGTGATCTATAAAGGCCTCGCGGAGGCTTCGCGGGTGCCGCCGGACTGGCACGCCTGGCTGCACTATACGATTCAGGACCCGCCCACGATCACGCCGCTCAAGCGGCAGAAGTGGGAAAAGCCGCACATGCCTAATCTGACCGGCACGCGCTGGGCCTATCGCCCGAAGGGCTCGCTGGCGCGCGGCGGCATTAGGCAAGCGTCAAGCTCGGACTATGAGAGTTGGACCCCGGATGCGGCGGAGAACGCGGAGGAGACGCCGTGACATTCAGCTTCGAGCGCTGGGGCGAGACCATCCTCGGCGCTATCGTCGCTGCGGTGGCGATCGGCTTCTTCGCCTTCGCCGCCGCGCAGGCGGGACAGACCGGGGCGCGGGACGGTTACGACCTCACCGCGCGCTTTCAGCGCGTCGATGGAATCAATGTCGGTTCGGATGTCCGCATCTCGGGAGTGAAAGTCGGCGTGGTGCGCGCGCTGGCGCTCGATCCCGACACCTATCTCGCGCGGCTCACGCTGGCGATGAACGAGGGTCTGTCTCGCGTCGACGCCGGCGGCGCGCCGGTCATGCTGCTGGGCGACTTCAACATGACCGACCAGTTCGACGAGTATGGCCGGATCACGCAGACATACGTCGACGTTTACCGCGAGGCGGGCGAAATCGGTTTCGGCTTTACGTATCCGTCCGGACGCCGCTACCCGCTGCCGCCGCTGCTGCGGCTGGACTACATCTTCCGTGACGACCACTTCAGGGGTCTGTCGGCGCGTGCCTGGCCGGAATCCGGCAGCTCGGACCACCGCCCGGTGGTCGCGGCGCTGGCCTTCCTCTCCGCGGGCGCCGGCGCCGCGCCGGAAGTGACGCCAGAGGGGACGGTGGCGCCCGCGGCGGCGACCGAAGCGGCGGGGTAGGTTGTCCGGAGACGCGGATCCCCCTGTATGGGTAGGCGAGGCGACCGCAGCGAATCGGAGGCGGGGAGCTTTCAGGGATAGACGATGCCGGCTTTTAACCAGCGCCTCGGGCTGACGCGCTACGAGGCGGAC
>CAZHWA010000129.1:0-6113 GCA_964536175.1 uncultured Terricaulis sp.
GTTGGCGGCGATAGGCGTATTTGCGACTCTGATAATTTCGACGCCGACGACCGCCCAGACCGATCCGTTGGTGAGGTTTAGCGTGACGATTCCGGATGCGGACAACTCATCTACGCACGCGGGCCCCCTCACGATTGGCGGTGACTGGACGACACTGACGCTTCGAACTTCCACCGGAGAGGTCGTTACTCTGCCGGCACAGCAGGTGGCTGACCCCGGTCTGCGCATCGTTTGCGATTGAAGCGACCTCGGGGCACGAACGACCTGCGGGGTCTCAGGAAGCGGGCGCGTCGCCGGGTAGGCCGACGCTTCGCTCGATTCGCTCGAACGTCTCGTTCCGGTCCTGTCCGTCGAACGACAGACAAAGGCTGATGAGCTCGCGCCCCGGCCGGCCCTGGATCGTGCCGCGCGCCTGGTGCTCAGGACTGGGCAACCGAACGCGCTGAACCGGCCAGGCGCCTGACGTATCGACGCCTTGCTGTTCGACCGTGACGCCGCCTTCAAACTCCCGAAGCGGGCTCACGATCTCTACCCAAGCGCTATCTTCGATCGGCTGGCTGTAACGCTGGCGGACCGCGTCCGGTGAAGCGGACGCGCTATTGGCCCGCGGCAGCGACCAGATCTGGCACTCATAGTCGCCAGCGCCGACAGAGACGCGAACCGCGCCCTCGGTCTGAGAGCGCATCGGGTTTACGTACCAGCCAGTTGGATACTGGAAGCTGAGCTGGCCGGTGGGATCGGTCCAGGTGGACCAGCCTATCTCCTGCGCAAACGCGGCGCTGGCGTGCATGAGAAGCGCGAGGAGGGCGATTGCGAGAGGTCGTGCTTTCCTCATGCAGTGAACTGTTGGATCTGATGGAACGGGGCGCAAGCGGCCTCTACAGGCGCGCAGAATTTCTTCGCAAAGCAGCTGAGGTGGAGGCGCTCTGTACCGTCTACAAGAACTCGAAGCGAAAAATCCCAAGCAGGCCGGTTTGGTGCGCACCGCCGGGCGCCTATCTAGGCTCCAACGGGTCAAGGACGCGTCGACGTCAGATCTACTAGAGGGAACATCATGAACACGGAGATTTTCTTCAAGGAAGGCGATGATCTCGTCTTGGCCGGCCGCTGGGAATGGGCGCCCGACGCCGAGCGCGCGTTCAAACAAGCCAAAGCCATGGGCGCCGCCAAATTCACCTGCAATGCGCTCCCGTCGCAGCGCCTGTTGCGGGCGGGTGGAGCGCGTGAGCCAGGTGCGCCGGTGAAAACACTGCGGTTCGAAATCTGGCACGAGCCGAGCGGGCCTCAAGACAATGTGGTCCTGGTCGCCGAGGACGCCGCCACCCTAGCCACCTTGCGTGAGGACGAAGGCTTCAAGGCAGCCGCGTAAGCGAGCGTTCAAAGCCGGCGCACGAGACGAGAAAGTAAGATTGCATGTCGACCAAACCGCCCACGCAGGCGATCGCCGCCCCGCATCACGTCAATCTCAACGTCACATTGACGGCGACGGCGGTGACGCGTCCCCAGCTTGTCTATCAACACATGCATGCGGCGGCGCTCTTTTCGCGCCAGGTGGAGGCGCTCGAGTCGCAGCACGCGGGTCCAGCGCTGGGCAATTTCTTCGAGGATATCTTCGCCAACGCCTCCGCGTGCGTGACGAGCGCTGCAGCCGCGCTTGAAGCCTACGCCAATCAGATCTTCGCCGACCGCGGCAAGCACTTTGCCGCCCATGATCAAAAGCTGCTAGATCGGCTCTGGCTCGAATGGGCCGAGCGCCATACCGCGCTCGACAAATTCCAATTGGCGCTTGAGCTCAAGAGCGCCCCGCCGCTCGATCGTGGCGCCTCGCCGGCGCAAGACATCGCCGCGCTTTTTGCCCTGCGCAACGCGCTCGTTCACTTCAAGCCGCAATGGTCGGACGACCGGGCCGAACATGATCGTCTGTCGACGAGGCTCAACACCGTCCTTCAGCGCACGCCGTTTCATGGAGCGAGTTCGCCGCTCTTTCCGTTCGCGTGGGCCACGCACGCCAGCACGGCTTGGGCGGTGAAGTCCTCAATCGCGTTCGTTGACCTCATGACGACCGAGTTGGGGCTCGATGCAAAGCTCGCAACAAAGTTCAAAGCCTTCAAATACTGACGCGCTGACAACGCCTGGCGCCAAATTGTGGATAGCGCCTTGGCCGGACGTGCGCGACTCTCGCTAACATTCGAGCCATGCCAAAGAGCAGGGGCCGGAAAAAGAAGCCGAAGACGACGGCGCAACAGTCGCTCACCGCGCCTGGCCTCAAGATGCGCCCGCTGCCGACGTTTACGCCCGACGAGCACGCTGCGTTCCGCAAGGCGGCGCTGGCCTACAGCAAGAAGCGCGCGGCAGATTTTCCAGAGGCCGTCGCCAAGGTCGATGACCTCTTGCGCACGGTCTATCCGCCCCAGCTCTTGGCGGTCGTCGCCAATTATGGTCTGCAAGGCTTCGTCACCGAAAAGGGCGTGGTTGCGCCCAAGCTCGGCAAAGGCGAGTTCAACCAGCATCACGTTGAACTCTTTCAGGCGTTGGCGCTGAGAATCCCCAGAGATGAATGGGGCCGCGAAATCCTCACCTCAGGCTCGGTCGAACCGGCGGTGGGCGCGCTCATCGATGCAGCCGACGCCTTCGCCAAACAGCGCCTTTCGCTGCTTGAGGGCGCGGACACCAAGGACAAGCAGCTCGTCCTGCAGCTCCAGGAACGCTTGCGCCTTCACACCCAGCTCGTGCGCAATTGGGGGAGTTATCTCCAGGTCATCGACCATTCCAAGCGCATCTATGCGGGCCTCGACGCAAAGCTCAAGTGCGCCATCGGCATGTCGGCGACCGAGCTCATCACGCTCTTTGAGCGGCTCGTCAAACGCGTGGAAGATCAAAGCAGCGCCCGTTCGCTGATGCTCGCCGATACGCTCAACAAGCGCTTCAGCCGCGATCAGATGATCGAGAAGTGGTTCGAGCTCAATCCGAATTTCGAGGGAACGCCCGCTGAAGTAATCGCGGCGATTGGACCCAGCGCCACGCGCGAGAACGTAATGGCGTTCATCTTCGCGCATTCGGATTCGCAACTGCAGAGTTTCTACGAGTTCACAGCCAAAGACGCCGCGGAGCTGACCGGTTGCGACGAAGCGGGCGCAGCCCAAGCGCTCGACTTGCTGAGCTTCACGCCGGGTGGGCTTGCTGATCGGAAAGTCGAGTATCTCTTTCTCGACAATCCGGTCTGGTCAAAGCCGCTCTTTCCAGCCGTGCTCGGCGGCTATTTCAGCGCGCTGCCGCAGGCCTTCTTCAGCCACGTCCATCGCATCTTCTCAAACCTGTGCGCCGCGGCAGGTCTTGAGGAAGCCCTTGCTGATCGGCGTTCGGCCTTTCTTGAGGAAGGCCTCCACAATGCCGTCACGGCAGCGTTTCCCCATGCCAAGGTTAAGTCCAATCTCAAATGGCGCGAGGGCGCTCAGGTCTTTGAAACCGACACGATCGCGCTGATCGACGGCACGCTTCTCATCTTTGAAGCCAAGTCGGGCGCGATTTCCGATCCGGCGCTCCGCGGCGCACCCGACCGCGCCAAGCGGCATGTGCAGGAGCTGATCGAAGAGCCGTCGAGCCAATCGGCGCGCTTCCAGGCCTTGGTGGAGCGCGCGCAAGCAGGGGACGCCGTCGCACAACAATCGCTGCGCGATTTGGATCTGTGGCCGGTCAAAGTCGACCGTTTCGTGCGCGTGACGGTCACGCTTGAGGATTTCTCGATCCTCTCGTCATCGGAGGCGGACCTCAAAAAAGCAGGATGGATCGATGCCTCCATCGATCTCGCGCCGGCCATGACATTGGCCGATTTCGAAGTGGTCGCCGATATTCTCGATAACGAGGCCTGCCTCGTGCATTATCTCTGGGAGCGCGGGCGCTTGCAGAAGCGCTTCGACGTGCTCGCCGATGAACTGGATTGGTTGGGCTTCTATCTGCACACGATGTTTGCCATTGCCGGGACCGAGAAAACTGATCTGAGCGGCCTCATGTTGACGGGGCTATCTCAGCCGATTGATGAATACATGACCGCCCAAGAGCATGGCCGCGATGTTGCAAAACCCCGCATCGCCGTCAGTCCCTTGTGGCGGGGCATGCTAAACGAAATCGCAAAACGCCGGTTTCGGGGGTGGATTGACGCCTCGATCGCTTTGCTGCGCGCCGCATCGCCAGAGGAGCAGCAGAAGATCGAACAGGCGTTCCAGAAAATCCTTCGCCGTGTGTCGCCAACCTGGAAGAAGCCTGGCGCAAAGAACGCTATCCACATTTCACCAATCTATGATCAGCCAGACGCCGTTGTGCTCTTCGCCTATCCTTCACTGCCGATAGAGGGGCAGCGACAAGAAGCGCTGACCTTTGCGCAGGAATCGTTTGCGGCCTCCAACGCGAGCCGCTGTCTGGCGATTGGCTTCGACGCCAACAAGCCTAATGCGCCGTTCGACTATCTCGCCTTCATCCGGCGAGCGGACCAGACAGAAGCGACATGAGTATCGATACTCTTCGCGACCCAGGATTTCGCAACGCCGCCAGGAGCTCACTCGGACGCGCCAAGGCGGAGATGGAATCCGGCGACCCGCATCGTCTCAGATACGCCGCGCTCGAATTGCGCGAGGCGATGGAAGCACTGACTTACGACCGGCTCTTCGCTTATCGGGCCGAGATCCCGCCTGAAGAGTACGCGACCTGGCAACCGCGGCAGGTGGTCGCCCTGCTTGTCGCTATTGATCCCAAGACAATGAAGACCCTCGACGCTTCGGATCGCCAAGGAGGAAACGCCGGGCGAGGCCGCGCCGCCCGAAGCGTTCAAGTTCTTGGGCACAGATCGTGTGCTTGCGCCCGAGGAGCTCAAGAAGTTTTACGACAAGCTCGGCAATCATCTGCACACCCCAACCTTGGCGCAGGCGCGGAAGCATGATGTGCGACGCCCGGAGAAATTGAGGGCGCTCTGCCAATCCGTCGCCGCGATTGTGGAAGAGGTGCTAGCGACGCCGCCGCGCCGGTTGATCGCGTCAACAGTCGACCTGGTGGTGTTCATAGAGCGAATTGATGCTGGGAGGCGCATTACAGAGGTGACCCGCTGCAGATGTTGAGCGGGGCCCTGAGGGGCTAGCGTTTTCGGCGAATGTCGACAGGCGCCAGCTTGGAGGTGTCGCCGTCTCCAATTTTCCAGCCCGGACGTGGCGCCACATACTTCTTCGCGAACCGCATCAGCGCCGCGTCCTGGTATGGCGCATAGAGGTAGCGATCGGCACCAGCCGCGCGCATCCGATTGAAGCCTTGCACTTCTTTCCGGCTCAATCGGTCGTGCTCGGGAAGATCATCGCGCCAATGGCCGATCCACATCATGTTGGGCGAGAGTGGCAGGCTGATCTGTGTTTCCGGTAGCGCAAAGCCCGTTCCCGATTTCACCAAGGGTGAATCGCTTAAGAGGTAGATTTCGTCCTCCGCTGTTAGCAGCGACCAGCGCATCTGGTCGATCAGCGGTGTGATAGCGCCAGCCATCATGAACGCGCCTAAGGTAGACTCGCGATCGACGCTGAGGCGATAACCGCTCCAATCGTCCATATCCTTTCTCAGCTTCTCGCGCTCTTCGTCGCTGAGCTTCAAACCCTGCTCGGCCTCGACATCCGCGAACGCGGCAGCGAACGCCTGCTTGCTCTCGGCCATGCGTTGCACGAGCACCTGCATGATCTGGCCATAGCCTTCGCCATAGGTGCGCCGCATGCGTTTGGACCGGACGTAAGCAATGGCGAAAAACTGAGCCATGATTGTGCGCTCATCGCCTCGCGGCAGCTCGCCTTTCACCATCCGCGCATAGATCGGCGCCGCGTCGCCCTCGAGCCCGGCCAGCATGGTTTCGAGCGTGGTGTCGCGCTCGCCGTCCTCACGGGTGACGGTGTGAAAGTCGCGCTCAAATCCGGTCGCGTCCGGCGTCGAAGGTCGCGGCGCCTCAGCTTCGGCGTCGTAGACCCACACCAAGCCGTCCGCGCCCGCGAAATAGGCGAGCGAGAAGCGAGGCACGAAATGGTGGCGGCGCGGCGCGTTCATGCCTCTGGGATATAGGGGATGCGATTGTCCAAAGGCAGGGGCGCAAG
>CAZHWA010000130.1:0-6101 GCA_964536175.1 uncultured Terricaulis sp.
GCCTCAATTCCACGGCGGACACGGGCTATTTCTACGTGACCAAGAAGAACCCGCGCACGAAGACGGAAAAGCTCAAGTTCAAGAAGTACGACCCGATTGCGAAAAAGCACGTCGAGTTCGTCGAGGGCAAGATCAAGTAGCGCAACGCTTCGCGTCGCTAAGGCAGCAAGGGAATAGGGCAGTAGGCTCGCCTCCGCCTTCCATACTCCCTTATTTCCTGCTCACTTACTCCCGTACAACAGCATCTGCGTGCAGCGGAAAAGCGCCATCGCTTTGCCGCTAGTGTCGTTTTTCACCTCCGCATCCCAGACCTGCGTGGTGCGACCGCCGTGGGTAAGGCGGGCTTCGCAGACAAGCACATCGCCCGGCCGGCCAGTGCCCAGGAAATTGGTCTTGAGTTCAATGGTGGTGAAGCCGATCGCCGCCTCCGGTTTGGAGATGAAGCAGCCATAACCGCAGGCGGTGTCAGCCAGCGTCACCACCGCGCCGGCGTGCAGATAGCCGTTTGGGGCCATGTGGTGCTGCTGTGCGGCGACGCGCCCGCGCATGAACGAGGGCCGCGCTTCCAGCCACTCGATGCCGAGATGATCCGGCAGGCAGCCCTTTTGTCGTTCCGTCAGTTGGCCGACATAATCGATGTCATCCATCCTACACCTCGCCGCTCGTGCTAACATGCGCGCATGACCCAGCGCCAAGTCAAAGCGGCCGTATTGTTGATCGGCGACGAATTGCTCTCCGGCCGCACCCAGGACGTGAACCTGCAGGCGATCGCCAAATTCCTGACGCCGCTCGGCGTTCAGGTCGCCGAAGCACGGATTGTCCCGGACGTGACCGGGGAGATCGCCGCCGCCGTGAACGCGCTGCGCGCCAGGAACGACTACGTGTTCACCACCGGCGGCATCGGCCCAACGCACGATGACAAGACCGCCGACGCGATGGCGGCGGCGTTCGGCGTCAACATCGATGTGCGCGAAGACGCACGCGCCATTCTCGAAGCGCACTACAAGAACCGAGACAACCTCAATGAATCACGCCTGCGCATGGCGCGAATTCCCGATGGCGCGACGCTGATCGCCAACCCGGTCTCGAAAGCGCCCGGCTTTCAGATCGGCAACGTCTTCGTGTTGGCCGGCGTGCCGTCGATCATGCGCGGCATGCTGGAAGACATCGCCCACCGCATCGAGGGCGGCGAAGTCGTGCGCGCGGTGACCGTGCGGGGCAAGGGCGTGCGCGAAGGGCAGATCGCCGAAGGCTTGGAGCGCCTCGAACGCGATGCGCCTGGCGTTTCCTTCGGATCCTATCCCTGGTTCACGCCGGACGGTTATGGCCTGCACCTGGTCGCTCGCACAGGCGACACGGCCGCGCTGGCGAAGGCGCAGGCAGATCTCATCGCGCTGATCGCCGCGTGCGGCGCCGAGCCGGAGCTCGTCGAAGACGCGACCTAGTCGTCAAGCGCGCGTCCACACCGCGTGCGCGACGTCGCAGCGGTGTTCGAATCCCAAGCTCCGATAGAGTGCAAGCGCGCCCGCGTTGCTTGCATAAGCATGCAGAAACGGCGTCTTGCCCTCATCGAGGATGCGCTGGCCGACAGTCGTCAGCAGCGCCGCGCCAAAGCCGCGCGAGCGATAGTCCGGATGCGTGCAGACGCCGCTGATTTCGATGAAGTCGTCCGTTTGCAGCCGCTCGCCGGCCATGGCGACCAGCTTTCCGTTGTCGCGGATGCCGATGAAGCGCCCCAGCCGATGCGTGCGCGTACGGAAGGGCCCGGGGCGCGTCAGCAGCGCGAGCGCCAGCATTTCTCCCGCGTCCGAATCCCCCAGCGGCTCGATCGGCAAGTCCGTGCGCGGCGCGCGCGTAAAACCGCGCGCCAGCATCTGCACGCCCGGTGCGGTGAAGGTGACGTTCACACGAGCGGGCGCCGGTGGCGGCGACGGCTCCAACAGCGAGATGTCGCCGCCCACCGGAATGAGCCCGGCGAGCGCCGCGACCGACTCCGCCGATCCGTCGTGCGCCGCCGCGAACGGACCGATGTCGGTCTGAAACCGGCGTGCGCGCTCATCTCCTTCGCTCAGATGCGCCTGACGCGTCGTCAGCGCCGTCCAGATCAGCTTGTCCAGCGGGTGCATGGTCAGGTCTTAGCGCTGAGACAGGTATTGACGAAGCGCGGCGATGTCCTGGCGCAACCGTGCCAGCTCGGCGTTTGCGGATGAGCGGCAATGTCAGGTCGGAAGCAGTGGACGAGCCCATCCGATCTGGAGCATATCCGCCAGGCGCGAGCGTGGCGAAACTGGTAGACGCAGCGGACTTAAAATCCGTTCGCCGAAAGGCGGTGCGGGTTCGACTCCCGCCGCTCGCACCAGGTGTCAGGTGTCAGGCATCAGGTTATCAGGCGTCAGGTATCAGAAAACTTAGTGGCAGCACGTCTGACACCTGATACCTGACACCTGACACCTGACTTCAGCCCAGCTTGGCCTCGAGTGTGATCTCGGCGTTGAGCAGCTTCGAGATCGGGCAGTCTTGCTTGGCGGCATTGGCCAGCTCCGCGAACTTGGCCTGGTCGATTTCCGGGATCTTCGCCTCGAGCTTCAAGGCCGAACGCGTGACGCGAAAGCCTGCGCCTTCCTTCTCGACCGTGACTGTTGCCTCGGCATTGAGTTCGCTGGGCGTGAAGCCTGCGCCTTGCAGCTGAAACGCCAGGGCCATGGCGAAACAGCCTGCGTGCGCGGCCGCGATCAACTCTTCCGGGTTAGTGCCTTGTTCGTTCTCGAAGCGTGTTTTGAATGAGTAGGGGGTCTGCGACAGCACGCCGGAATCCGTTGTCAGAACGCCATTGCCGTCTTTGCCTGTGCCGCGCCAATGCGCACGCGCCTTGCGGTTCATGTTGCTCTCCTTGCTTGCTATGCATCCTACATAGCAAGTGCAGCGGCGAGTTCGAAGTGGAACCGGGAAAAATCGCCCCATAGACCGAAGTTCCGTGGCGGGCCATGCTGCGCGCGTGCTGTCGCCTGAGTCGCTTCCCGTTCTTCCCCCCGCGTGGGACTATGTCGGCGTTGCGATTTTCGCGCTGACCGGGGCGCTCGCGGCTGCGCGCGACCGCCATGACATCATCACCTTCTGGTTCTTCGCTACGGTCACCGGCATCGGCGGGGGCACGCTGCGCGACCTTTTGATCGGAGCGCCCGTATTCTGGATCGTCGACGCGGCGTATCTCGGCGTCGGCCTTGGGGCGGCGCTGATCGTCTGGTTCGCCGCCCCGCACATCGAACGCCTTAAAACCCTGATCTGGCTCGATGCCTTGGGGCTTGCCACGTACGCCGTGATCGGCGCGGCCAAGGCGCTTTCGCTCGATGTCGACCCGTTCGTCGCCGTGGCCATGGGCGTGCTGACGGCGACCTTCGGCGGCGTCATCCGTGACGTGCTGGCCGGCCAGCCGTCCGCGCTTTTGAAGCGCGAGATCACTATTTCCGCGGCGCTGTTGGCGGGCGGCGCCTTCGTAGCGCTCGAAGCCGTGAACTTTCCCGCGCTCTGGGCCGGCTTGATCGGGGGCCTAGCGGGTTTCGGCTTGCGCGCAGGCGCCATACATTACGGGTGGAAATTGCCGGCGTTCGGAGCAGGGCGTGAAGGAAAAGCTTGAACTCGTAGAAGTCAGCCCGCGCGACGGGCTGCAGAACGAGCCGGATATCGTCTCGACTGAGAACAAGCTTGCGCTGATTGACCGCATCGTCGCCGCCGGCTTCAAGCGGCTGGAGGCCGCCAGCTTCGTCAATCCGAAAAAAGTGCCGCAGATGGCCGACGGCGACGCCGTATTCGAAGGCGTCCGCGCGCGCGGCGATTACGAAGATGGCGGCGTTACCTTCATCGCGCTCGCGCTGAATCTGCGCGGCGTGGAGCGCGCCTTGGCTGCGGGCGCCAAGGAGATCAATTACGTCTTCTGCGCCTCGGATGGCTTCTCCATCCGCAACAATGGCGGCACAGTGGATGAGACCTTCCGCGTCTGGCCGGACGTGGCGGAGACAGCCAAGCGCGGCGGCGCCCGCTTGAGCGCGACCATATCGACCGCCTTTGGCTGTCCGTTCGACGGCGAAGTGCCGGTCGCGCGCGTGGTCGAAGTGGCCGAGCGCTGCGTCGCGCAAGAGATTTTCGAACTCGCGCTCGCCGACACCATCGGCGTCGGCGCCCCGAGCGACGTACACGCGCGTTTCCGCGCCGTGAAGGCGGCGATCCCGTCGCACATCCAACTGCGCGCGCATTTTCACAACACGCGCAACACGGCGCTCGCCAATGCGGTGGCGGCGGTGGAGGAGGGCGTGCGCGTGCTCGACGGTTCGCTCGGCGGCATTGGCGGTTGCCCGTTCGCACCGGGCGCCGCTGGAAACGTGCCGACCGAAGACCTCGCCTACATGTTTGCGCGCATGGGCTTCGATACTGGCGTCGATTTGGACAAAGCGGTGGACGCTGCGAAGTTCATTGGCGGCGTGCTGGGACGGCCAACGCCCGGCATGGTGTCGCGCGCTCCAAAATGGCCGGGCGGGTGATGGTGCGGATTTGGCCGACCTAACTGTTGCCGGAGTCGCACCATGAGCGTCACCAGGATCGTCGCCAATCTCAAAGCGCCGGACCCGATGGCGTTGGCGAAATTCTATAGGGATGTCTTCGAACTCGACCTCACCTTCGACATGGGATGGATCGCTTTTCTGAGTAAAGACGCGACGCAGCAGATCGAACTGCACACGGCGTCGGAGGGCGGCTCTGGCGCCGAACTACCTTTGATCTCGATCGGCGTGGAGGATCTGGACGCCGTTGCGGCGGCAGTTCGCGCCGCAGGAGCAGCAGTGACGTACGGGCCAGTTCGAGAAGCTTGGGGCCTGCGTCGCTTCTTCTTTCGCGATCCGGCGGGCAACCTCGTGAACGTTGTCGACAGCTGAACGCCGGCGCGAGGTGACGAAACGGTAAGCTGTCAAACGCCGGCCAAGTATTCGCCCCTCAGGAGAACGGAGAATGCGGCCGGGCGCTCGCTGGTTAGAGCCCCATGACTCCGGAACAACACCCTGCTATCGGCGTTCGGTGGTACTGGGGGAAGCGACTGCTGGTGCGCGATTACGATCCGCTTGCCACACAAGGTCTCGCAAACCGAGGAGGATTGGAATGTCTCTCAAACAACGTCTGACGACGGCGCGTGCGCTCGGTGTGGCGATTATCGCCACCTTTGGCCTTGCCGCCTGCGCCAGCTATGATGACGAGTTTGCAACGATCAACTCACGTCTCGATCAACTCGACGCGCGCGTGGCCAGCGCGGCCCAGAGCGCGGAATCAGCCAATCAGTCTGCGCAACGCGCCAACCAACGGCTGGATCAGATCGAGAGCCGTGTCCAGCAGCTCGAAACGGGGCCGGCTCGCGCGCCGCGCGGCTAGTCGCGCTTGCACATTTCGCGACGAACGGTTTGAATCAAAAACTGGTGGTCTTTGCGGACCACCAGTTTCCTTCTTCACTAAGCTCGTGTGCTAAGGAACGGTCCCATACGTACGAAAACACATACGATCCGAGCCATGTTCTGCGTGCTGGCGATGGCGTTTGCGAGCGCTGGCGTGGCCGCCGCCGAGGAGGATGCGCAGCCGGTCGCCACCGTCGATCATTTGCCGTCAGGCCAGGATGTATCGGAAACAATAATTGAACTTGCGGGCTGGGTTGTCGCTACCCGGGATAGCGAGGGTTATCCCTTCGCGATCATCGACAAAGCCGCCGCACAGATTTTGGTGTTCGGTCCCGATGGCCGGCTTCGCGGCGCCGGGCCGGGGCTCTTCGGCTCGGCTGTGGGAGATCATACCGCCCCGGGCATTGCCGGTCTCGCGTTGCGCGAGATTCCGGGCCGGGATCGCACCACGCCTGCCGGGCGCTTTGTCGGCGGCTTCGGTCCCTCGCTCGATGCCGGGCGCGTGCTCTGGGTGGATTACGAGTCCGCGGTCTCCATCCACCCCACCGCGACCGGCGTGCCGGCCGAGAGACGCGTCGAACGGCTCGCATCGCCTACGCCGGGCGACAACCGGAGCACGCATGGCTGCATAAGCGTCTCGCCTGAATTCTACGAGACGGTCGTCGCCCC
>CAZHWA010000131.1:0-6095 GCA_964536175.1 uncultured Terricaulis sp.
TAGGCGGACGCGCGGCGGCGTGCTTTTTTCACCGCATGCGATCCGAGTCGCAGGTCCAGCCCATAACGCCTACCGACGCTGCCGCACCGTCGCCTGTCGCAGCGACGGCCACCAAGCACATCGTCGACGTGCTCATCGAAGAGCGCGCGCCCAAGCTTTCCAGCAGCGCGCTGTGGCCGGTGGTGCGCCCTCCGCTCTACACCGCGCTGAATTACCGGAAGGCCATTCGCATGGCTGACCAGATTGCCCCAATGAGCGGGCGCGAGGCGCTGGATTCAGTCTCCGAATTGCTCTCGGTGCAGCGCGACGTATCGGGCATCGAGCGCCTGCCGCGCGATGGGCCATTCCTGCTGCTGTCAAACCACCCCACCGGCATTACCGACGGCGTGGCAATGTACGATGCGATTAAAGCACATCGTCCGGACGCGGTGTTCTACGCCAATTCCGATGCCTTGCGCGTCTGCTCGCGTTTCGACGAAGTTCTGATCCCCGTCGAGTGGGTGCAGGCCAAGCGCACGCGCGAACGCACGCGCCTCACGCTCAAGATGACCGACGAGGCGCTCCAGCAGGGCCGGCCGATCGTGATCTTTCCTGCCGGCCGCCTGGCGCGATTGCGTGACGGCATGTTGCTCGACCCGGAATGGATGCCGACGGCCGCCTCGCTTGCGCGCAAGTATAAGCTGCCCATCGTGCCGGCTCACATGGCGGGGCCATACTCGTTTTGGTTTCACACCTTCGCAAGATTTTCGGCTGAACTGCGCGACATCACGCTTTTCCACGAATTGCTGAACAAGCAGGGGAAAACCTACACGCTGAGCTTTGGGCCGGTCATTCCTCCAGAGCATGCCAGCGGAGAGGCCACGAGCACAATCCGCAAGCTCAAATACTACATCGAGCGCGTGCTTCCGAATGCGCCGGACATGCCGTTCGATCCGGCGGGCCCAGAATGTCCCTGGCGCGATCCGCCGCCGCGGTTAGGCTGACGCCGCTGCGACTGCCCCAAGACGCTAGGGGCGCGCGACGGCGCTGAGCGCGCGCGAGAGGTCTTCCGGCTGAAACGGCTTCTGCAGAACGGGGTTTTGCTTCCACTCGTCCTTCAGCCCCTGCACGCCATAACCGGTTGCAAACACGAACGGCACGCCGCGCGATTTCAGGGTTTCCGCGACCGGATAGGTATATTCGCCGTTGAGGTTCACATCGACGATGGCGAAATCGACGGCCAATTCCCGCGCCAATTGTTGCGCCTGCTCCAGACGTCCGGCGGCGCCCACCACTTCGTGGCCCATGTCCACGATCAGGTCCTCGATCATCATCGCGACGATGGATTCGTCCTCGACGATCAGCACCCTTAGTTTGGCCGCTTCTGCCATAGCCCTCTCCGGCGCGCTCCGCGCCGATCAAACATAGCGGCAGGAACGCCGCTAGCCCAGGGCGAACGCCCCGTGGAACCATATTCGCCTAGAGCTTGCGCTCCACCATCGCCTTCTTGATTTCGGCGATGGCCTTGGCCGGGTTGAGGCCCTTCGGGCAGACCTGGGTGCAATTCATGATCGTGTGGCAACGATAGAGCTTAAACGGATCCTCGAGCGCATCGAGCCGTTCCCCCTGGTGCTCGTCGCGGCTGTCGGCGATCCAGCGATACGCCTGCAGCAAGGCCGCTGGCCCGTAGAAGCGGTCGGAATTCCACCAGTATGACGGACAAGCCGTGGAGCAGCAGGCGCAAAGAATGCACTCATACAGCCCATCCAGTTTGGCGCGTTCCTCTGGACTCTGGCGCCACTCGGCATCGGGCTCCGGCGTCTCGGTCTGCAGATACGGCTGAATGGCCGCATATTGTGCAATGAAGTTCGAGAGGTCGGGCACAAGATCTTTCGTCACCGGCTGATGCGGCAGCGGCGAGATGGTGATGGTCCCGTCCGGAAGATCGTCCATGCCCTTCGTGCAAGCGAGCGTATTGCGGCCGGAAATATTCATTGCGCACGAACCGCAAATGCCCTCGCGGCAGGATCGGCGAAACGTAAGGGTCGAATCGATGTCGTTCTTGATAGCGATCAGTGCGTCCAGCACCATCGGTCCGCAACTATCGAGATCGACGTCGTACATGTCCCAACGCGGGTTCTCGCCTGTCTCTGGATCGTAGCGATACACCTTGAACGTGCGCACACGCTTTGCATGGGCCTTGGCCTTGTGGCGCTTGCCCGAGCGGATCTTCGAATTCTGCGGCAGCGTGAGTTCGACCATGCCAGAGTGATGGCGAGCGCCGGCCGACACGTCAAGCGCGCCGATTGCCTCCCCCTATTGCGCGCTAGCCGCGACCGCGCCCCGCCCGTACCAATCGATCCGGCGCGTCGCGATCATGGTGGCCGCGATCACGGCGAAAGCGACGATGGAGCCAGCCAGCAGCGCGAAGTCCTCCAACGTCATCAGCACGTACATGGCTGCATACAGCGCCGCGAGGCCGATCAGCGCGCGGACGCCGACCGCCGACGATTTGAACGACACACCAGCATAATATGCCAGCAAACCCACGGTAGCGGCGGCCGCAATGAGAAAGGCCGGCGTGAATCCCATAAATTCCGTCATCGACAACAGCAGCAGGTAGAACACGCACTGCGCGAGACCGACCAGGATGTATTGCGCCGGATGCGCCCTGCGGCCGCTAACTGCCTCGAAGATCACCGTTGCAAGGAAAACGATGCCGATAAACATGATGCCGTAGCGCACGGCGCGGAATACCCCGGTGTAGATGTCGTCAGCGGCGACGAAGCTCACGGCCATATCGCGTCCGGCGGCGAGGCCTAGATTAAAGCTGGCCAAATCGGCCGCCTTTTCCACTCCACGGGCCACGAACGGCACGCGCCATGAAATAGCGAAGCCCTCGTCCGTCAGAGTCACCGCCTCGTCCGACTGAAAGTAGCCTTCGGCGCGGGTGTCGCGGCGATCGCCGCGAATGGTGGCGGTGGTGTCCTGCGCGAATGCCGCGAGCGAGAAGCGTTGCGCGCCGCCGAGTTCAAGGCGCGTCTCGACCGCAAAGTCGTTCGGGCCGCCGTTGAGACGCGCCGGCGCTGCAAATGCTTGCAGGCCGGTCGTGACCGGCGCGGCCGTGCTGGAAAAAACATCCGGACGCGAGTACTCCCGCGCGGGCGCGGCCAGGTTCAGGTCAGAGATCGGCTCCATCGTGGCCGTCGTTCCATCCGCGAATCGCAATTCAGCGGCGTTGCGGATGGCGCGGCTATCGCTGACGAACATGACGATACGGGCCTGGCTCCAGTCGAAACGGTAGGATGGATCGACGCCCGCAATCGACTCTGCAGGCGTGAAGCGGGCGTCAAAGTCGGTGACCGACCGGTAGGTGGCGGCGCGATAGATGCCGCGGCGGCGGTTCTCAACCGTCAGCGTCGCGTCCGCAGCGCCTCTTTCGGCGAAAATCACGTATGTGCCGCGCTCCAGGCGGCGCGTGACGCGGTTCTGATCGTCGGTGATTTCGACCGTGCGCTGATACGGCACGAGCAGCATCGGCCCGCCGACCGACTGCGAGCCGCCCGCCAACGCGCCGATTTCGGCGGTAACCTGATTAGCGCGCGACTGCCGCTCGGCCACCAGCGCGCCGACCACCAGCAGGGGCACGCCCATCGCCAGCACCAACAAGCAGACCAGCAAGAGCTTCAGACCCAGAGATCCGCGCGGGATCAGACCCGATAGGGTGGTGCTCACGCCTCTCCCTCCCGCAGCACCGGTTCATGACCGGAGTGCAATAATACAACGCATTGAGATCAAGGCGAGATGTCGACCGAGACCGCGCTTTCCGGCGGCGTCCAGATTTCGTCCTCCGGGGCGGCCGGCGGTGGGCTGGTGTAGGCGATCACGAAGGCCGCTGCCCCAATAAGGGCGCACCCAAACGACCACAAGAGGACGACCCAATCATACGCCGAATTGACACGTTCGGCGGCCTCGCCGCGCGCAAGGCTGGCCTGCCGACGGGCCTCCAGCAGCAGAAAGCCGATCACGAAAACGATCGGCACGGCAAACCCCCAAGGCGCGGCGGCGACCATCCACTCGCGCGCGAAGAGTCCGAGCGATCCCAGCGCCAGACCGCCGAGCACCAGAAATTCCACAAGCGCCTGCCCCCGATCGCCAAGCGCACCCCGAAGGCGCCGCCGGCGCGCGCCCATCTCGGCAAAGAGCACGGGAAAAAATCCGCCCATGGCCGAGGCGCATAGCCCAGGCCATGGCGCCGGCAAAGCCGGATCGGCGGCTCGATTTCGCCATCCGGCCATCCTAGCTAGGTCCTAACGGCAAAACGCGAGGGGTTGGATGAAGCCGAACTGGAAGCTGATTGGCATTGCCGCGGGTGCGGTTGTGGGCGTTCTTTTGCTCGCGGCTGTGCTCTTCGTGGTGTTTTTTCCCAAGGAGCTGGCCGCCCGCGAAGCGGAGCGCCGGATCGAAGCCGCGACAGAACGCGACTTGGTGCTCGGCGAAAACATCGACATCACGCTGTTTCCCAATCTCGGCTTCTCGGTTGACGGCGCCTTGCTCTCCAATCCGCAAGGCTTCGATGACGAAGCCGCCCGCCGCGGCGGCGCTGAAGAGGCCCCATTCATCGCGGCCGACCGCATCGTTTTTGCGGTCGCGCTGCTGCCGCTGCTGCGCGGGGATATTGAGGTGAAACGGCTCATCTTCGACGGTGCGGAAGTGCGACTGCGCGCCAAGGAAGATGGCAGCGCCAACTGGACCTTTCCGACCGATGAAGACCGCGAGCAGCCGACGCTGGAGGACTTGCGCCTCGACGATGTGCAATTGAATGACAGCCTGATTACGTTCCAGGGCGCCGATGGCGCGCCCCCGCTCGCGCTCGAGGACGTAGACGCGCGGCTTTCGCTCGAGTCGTTGGACGCGCCCGCGGCTCTCAGCGCAGCCTTTGCCTACCGCCAAGAACGCGTCACCGTCGATAGTACGATCGGCCTGCCGCGTGCGGTGCTGGAAAACGGCCAGACGCCGTTCAGTGCGGAAGTGCGCTCCGCGCCGCTAACCGGCAGCTTCGAGGGCGTCTTTACTGCGGCAACCGGCGCGCTCGCCGGGAGCCTTGAAATGCGCGGATCGAGCCTGCGGCGCTTGCTGGCCTGGATCGGCTCGCCACTGGGCGAAGGCCGGGGCTTTGGCGCCTTTGAAGTCGCGGCGCAGCTTGCCCGCGAGGGCGACACGATCGCGCTGAACGAGGCGACCCTTGGCCTGGATGGCATTAGCGCCACCGGCCGCCTCAACATCGTTACACGCGAGAATCAGCGCATGCGCGTAGACGGGGCGCTGACCACCTCGCGCATCGATCTCAACACCTACCTGCCTCCGCCGGCGCAGGGCGAGAATGCGAGCGGCGTCGAAGTTGGTCAGGGCTGGAGCGATCAGCCAATCGACTTCTCTGGACTGCGCGCGCTCGACGCGAACCTCGCGCTTGGCGTCGGCGCGTTGCGATTTCAGCAGCTCGATTTCTCGAACGTGCAAATGACATTGCGACTCGCCAATGGAGCAGCAGACGCGCGGCTGACGCAGATCTCGCTCTACGGCGGCAGCGGTACGGGCCGCCTGATCGCCGACGGCTCGGGCGCCGTGCCGCGCCTGGCCGTCGAGCTCAATGCTGAGAACGTGCAGGCCGAGCCGCTGCTGCACTCCGCAATCGGATTCGACAAGATCACCGGCCGCGGCGCCTTGAACGCCTCCTTGGTCGGGACCGGATCGTCCCAGGCCGCGATCATGCGCTCGTTGAGCGGCGCCGCTTCGTTCGAATTCAATGACGGGCAGTGGAAAGGCGTCAACCTTGCGCAGATTGCGCGCAGCGTTCAGTCGGTTGTGTCCGGCCAAGCGATGACGTCCGGCGGCGGCGCCACCGATTTCGCCGAACTCGGCGCAAGCTTCGCCGTGGCCGACGGCATCGCAGCAACCGACAATTTGCGCCTGCTGAATCCGTTCGTGCGGCTCGAAGGCGCCGGACTGGTGAACATTGGCGCGCAGACCATCGACATGCGCATCGCCCCGCGCGCGGTGCGCTCGATCGAGGGTCAGGGCGGCGATGCGGGCGTGGCCGGCATTGGCATCCCATT
>CAZHWA010000132.1:0-6083 GCA_964536175.1 uncultured Terricaulis sp.
CTTGCATGCGGCGCTTCGTTCGGAACGAGGGCTGCGCCGCCGGGTTCGAGGCCGGCATAGAGATCGCCCTTCTCATCGGCGACGGCTTCGAGCGTACCGAGATTCTCCACATGCGCGGGCGCGATCGTGGTCACGAGCGCGGCGTGCGGTTTCACAAGCTGTGTCAGCGGCAAAATTTCTCCGCGATGGTTCATCCCGATTTCGAACACCGCGAACCGACTCTCGCGCGGCATGCGCGACAGCGTCAGCGGCACGCCCCAATGGTTATTGTAGCTCTTCACCGAACGGTGCGTCGCCCCGCTCGCCGAGAGGCAAACCGCCAACGCCTCCTTCGTGGAGGTCTTGCCGACCGAACCTGTGACCGCAACGCGCTTCGCCGTGCTACGTATGCGCGCCGCCTCGCCGAGCTTGCGCAAGCCATCCAACACATTGTCGACAATGATCACCGGCCCCAAGCCATCCGCCTTGTCCACGTCTGAAACAAGCGCGGCGCTGGCGCCGCTGACAAAGGCCTGAGCGAGGAAGTCATGGCCGTCGCGCACGTCCTTTAGGGCGACGAACAGGTCGCCTGGTTCCAGCGTGCGCGTATCGATGGACACGCCCGTCGCCACCCAGCTCTCGCCATGCGCCAGCCGCCCGCCGGTAGCGTGCTGCGCTTCTTCTGCGGTCCAGAGATCAGATGACATACGAAACTCCGCAAGCACAGCATCCCCCGCCCCCTGGCGGGGCGGGGGCAGGGGGTGGGGGGCGATGGGCAAGGCGCGACGTTGCAAAATGCGCACGCACGTGCGTGCGAAAGTTCTCAAAGGTTAGCGCGTCGTCGCGCCCCCCCTCCCCTACCCCTCCCCCACAAGGGGGGAGGGGGCGCGCGTCCCGCAACGGTGTCATCTCTGATTTTCCAGCGCCGCTCTCGCTACGCGCTGATCGCAAAACGCATGGACCTCGCCCTTGATGATCTGCCCGGTCTCGTGACCCTTTCCGGCGATCAACAGCGCATCGCCCGTCTTAAGCATCGCAATGCCTTCGCGGATCGCCTGGGCGCGGTCGCCAATCTCGATGGCGTCCGGCGCCGCGCTGAGGATCTGCCGGCGGATGCTGGCGGCGTCTTCATTGCGTGGGTTGTCGTCGGTGACGATGACGAGGTCAGCGTGCTGCGCCGCGATAGCGCCCATTTTGGAGCGCTTGTCGGCGTCACGATCGCCGCCGCAGCCGAACACGGCGATGATTCGCCCCGGCGCGTGCGGACGCGCGGCGCGCAACAGCACGTCCAGCCCGTCAGGCGTATGCGCGTAGTCAACGAAGACATGGCCGCCGCTTTCGCTCTGGCCGACGTGCTCCATGCGCCCGCGCACCGGCCTAAGCTTGGCCATGCCCGCCCAGACGTGCTCCGGTGTCTCGCCAAGCGCCAACGCGAGCGTCGCGGCGGTCACGGCGTTGATGGCCTGAAACTCCCCGATCAGCGGCAGGTCGACCTTTACTTCGATGGGCGCGCTCGTTGTCGTGTGCCACTTGAGCACGAGGCGCTGCGCATTCGGCTTGGGTTGAATTTCGACAATCTTCAGCCCATGCCCCGCACGCCAGCCGGATTGCAGGACACGCAGACCCGCAGCTTCGGCCGCATCACTAAAGTGGCTGGCTTCCGGCGAATCCGCATTCACGACGAAGACGCCATTGTCGGCGTCGATCAGCGGCACGAGTTTGAGCTTGGCCGCTCGATATGAGTCCATCGTCTGGTGATAGTCGAGATGGTCCTGTGTCAGATTTAGGAAAGCGCCCCCGGCGAACGTGAGTCCATCGATGCGGTGCTGATCGAGCCCGTGGCTAGAAGCCTCCATTGCGCAGTGCGTGACATCTTCCTCCGCCAAGGTCGCCAACGTCGCGTGCACCGCCGCAGGATCTGGCGTCGTATGCCCCAGGTCGAGGACGCCGTTCGGCCCGATCGCTCCCAGTGTACCCATGCTCGCTGCGCGCTTGCCGGCGCTCGCCCAAATCTGACGCAGAAAATCGACGGTGGAGCTCTTGCCGTTGGTGCCCGTCACAGCGACCAAAGTTCCTGGCCGGCGCGGGTAGAAGCGCGATGCCGCCAGCGCAAAGGCGCGCCGCGGATTATCGACAACAACGTGCGCCATGCCCGGATCGCCGACATCGCCTGCGCTCAGTACGGCGACCGCTCCGTTCACTTCAGCTTGCGAGAGAAAGTCCCGCCCGTGCGCGGCGACACCGTGCAGCGCGGCGAACAAATAGCCCGGCTTCACTTGACGCGAATCGGCGGTCAGCCCGACGACGTCCACATCGTGCGCGCCCGGCGGCACGCCGGTGGAAAACAAGTCGCCTAGCCTCATTCTCTCTCCCTAGCGCGGTGCAGCGGCGGGCTCCACACGCAAACCGAGCATGGGTGCGATCCGCCGCAGCGTGCGCGCCACGACAGGCGCAGCGACAGCGCCGCCGGCTGCGCCTTCGCCCGTATCGTCCAACGCGACGACAATGACATAGCGCGGATCGTTGGCCGGAAATACGCCTGCGAAGGAGGAGAAATTGCGGCTCTCGTCATAGCCGCTTTGGACGACAAACTTCTCAGCGGTCCCGGTCTTGCCGGCGATAGCCAGCCCCGGAACATCCGCCGCACGGCCGGTGCCGTCGACAACCGCCGCGCGCAGATAGAGCAGTATCTGGCGCGTCACCTCCGGCGAAAACACCGCCCGGCGATCGACCTCAGCGTCGGGTGCGCGCGCCACCACGGTCGGCGCGACGATGGCGCCGTGATTTGCGAAGACCGTATAGGCGCCAGCCAACGCGGCGGGCGTCGCCGCCAATCCATAGCCAAATCCCAAACCCGCTACGTCGCGCCGTCCGCGCGCATGCGGCGCGAGAGGGGCTTCATTGAAGCCAAGTTCGAGCCGCGCCGGCTCGGTCAAGCCCAAGCGTTCCAGGTATGCGCGCTGACGCGCTCCGCCCAGTCGCAGCGCCAGACGCGCTGCGCCGATGTTTGAGGATCGTCCAAGGATGTCGCGCAAGCTCGCGGGCCCACGCATCCGTTCATGATCCTCGATCGTGTGCCCGCCGATCTCGAACGGCTGCGCAAGGTCGAACAGCTCGGTAGAACTGGTCAGCCGTTCCTGAAGCGCCATTGCAACGGTGAACGGTTTGATCGTCGATCCAAGCTCGTGCACGTCGCCGGCCACGCGATCGATACGCGCCCGCGCCGACGTTTCGCCAGGAGTGTTCGGGTCCATGCGGGGCCACGACGCCAGCGCGAGCGCCTCGCCGTTGCGTGCATTGAGGAGCACGCCCGCGCCGCCGGCTGCGCCCGCTGTGCGCGCAGCCAAGTCCAGTTCGGCTTCAAGCGCATATTGGATACGGACATCGAGCGAAAGACGCACGGGCCGGCCAGCGGCGCCAGCTGCGCGGATTTGCTCATCGAGTCCGCGCTCGACGCCGGCGAGCGGATTGAGATCGACATCGGTGAAGCCCAGCACGTGGCCGGCCATGGCGCCCTGCGGATAAACGCGTCGATCTTCCGCCTCAAAGCCGATGCCGGCGAGCCCCAGTCCGTGCACGCGCGCGCGCTCTTCTTCGCTGAGACCCCGCCGCAAGAATACGAGCTGCCGGGAGGTATCGCTCAGCCGGCGCACGGTTGCGGCTCGGTCGAGATCGGGAAAGAGGCCGCCGAGCACGCGCGCAGTTTCCTCGGCATTCCAAACCCGTGCCGGGGCCGCCGTGAGCGCATACGCCCGCACTGTCGTCGCCAACAGCACGCCGTTGCGGTCGACGATATCCGCACGCGGGATCGCAGCGACCGCCGCGCGCCGCGGCTCGGCAAGTGGATCGCCAGCAAAAGCGAGTTGCACGGTGCGTCCGGCCAACAAGATGAGCAGCGCAAACAAGCCGAGTGCAAGGAAACGCACGCGATTGCGCGCGGGCGCCGCTTCAGGCAGCGTCTCGACGACCGCTGCGTGCGGTGCAAGGGCAGATGACGCGCCAAGCGGCTTCATCGACCCGGCCGCTGTGGCTGCGGCGCCGGCAAGCGCTCGGCGAGCGCCGATTCCGGTAGCGCCGCGCTTTCGCTGCCAGCTACGGCGCCAAGCCGGTCTTGCGCCAGCGCCTCGATGCGCGAGGGGCTCTCCAATTCCGCAATCTCGGCGCGCAGCGCACGCAGGTCCGCCTCGCTACGCTCGATCTGTTGCTGCAGCTCGCGCACATGCGCTTCAGTGCGCGCGGCGTCGGTCTTGGCCTTATAGAGCCCGACAGCGAGCGCGACGATGATAACGACCGCGATGGCTTGAAAGCCGCGTCTTAGCGAATTTTTGCCCATTCGCCCTCCGCGTGCGGCGCCAAGGCCGGCGGTTCTAGCTCGTCCCATGCAGGCGCGCCGGTGCGCAGCGCCCAGCGCAGCCGCGCCGAGCGCGCACGCGGATTGGCCGCCACCTCCGCATCGCTCGGCGCGATGGCGCGCTTCTGCTTTAGGCTGAAACTCGGCGCACGCACGGCCGGCAGGTCCGGGGCATGGCGCGAACCGCGCCCCTGCGCGGCGGCGCGCTCGGAGAGGAAACGTTTGACCATGCGATCTTCGAGCGAATGAAACGAGACCACGACCAGCCGCCCGTCCGGCTTAAGCGCGCGTTCGGCCGCCGAGAGCCCGCGGGCCAATTCGCCCAGCTCATCGTTCACCAGCATGCGCAGCGCCTGAAACGTCTTCGTCGCCGGATGCGTGCGCGCCCCTTTGCGGCCGCCCACCGCATCCTCGACGATCGTCGCCAGCTGCAGCGTGCGCGCGATCGGCGCGGCCGCGCGCGCGCGCACGATGCCGCGTGCGATGCGCCGGCTGCGATCGTCTTCTCCATAGCGGAAAATCAGTTCTGCCAGCGCCGCCTCACTCAAGCCGTTAACGGCATCGGCCGCGCTCGGTCCCTGCTTTTCCATCCGCATGTCAAGATCCGCGTCGGCCTGGAACGAGAAGCCGCGCGCGGCTTCGTCGAACTGAAATGACGATACGCCGAGATCGAACACGACCCCGTCGACCGCCTCCTCCAGCTCCAGATCGCCAAAGCGACCTTGATGAAGCGTGAATTTACCTTTGGCCGCGTGCACCAGGGATCGACCGCGGGCCATGGCGTCGGGATCGCGATCGTAGGCGACGACGTGCGCGCCGGTTTCCAGCATGGCGCGGGTGTAGCCGCCGCCGCCAAACGTTGCGTCGACGTAAACACCGCCCGGCTTCAGGGCGAGCGCATCCATCGCTTCTGCGAGCAGGACGGGGGCGTGGCTCATCGCCGCCAGATTGCCCCTGTTCGCCCCGGCCGGACAATGACATGCTCGCCGCGCGGAGGGAGCGATGCACACACGACGCACCTTGCTCGCCATGGCCATCGCGCTGCCTGCCGCGGCGTGCGCAACGCCGGCCGCCAGCCAGGCGGCGCGGAGCGAAGACGACGCGTTTCTCGACGGGCTCCTGGGCGACTGGATGTTCGAAGGCCAGGTCGAGGGCGAACACGCGGTGATGCGCGCGCACGGCGCCCGCCAACTCGGCGGCGCTTGGCTCGAACTGCACCTGATCGACGCGCACATGCCGCCCGCGTACGAGGCGCGCGTGTTTCTCTCCTACGATGCCGAGGCAGGTGACTATGCCGCACACTGGCTCGATACGTTTGGCGCCGCCGGTGCGCGCGTCGTCGGCACAGGACGGCGCACCGGCGACGCGCTCGTCATCGATTACCCCTACGCCAGCGGCCTCTTCCGCAACATCTGGACCAAAACGCCCGACGGCTGGACCCTCAGCATCGACGCCCAACAGCCCGATGGCGGCTGGTCAAACTTCGCCAGCTACACCGTGCTTCGGCCCTGAGTGACACAGATCGCATCCGCGCGCCCGGCGCCGGCCACATGATCTACCGGGAACAGCCTGAAGCCGTTCTCGCACGCGTTACAGCCTTCTTGGAGCAAACGCGCTAGTCTCGATGCTCCTGCACCCCAGCAGCAGCTTAATGTTTTCTTCAGCACTTGGACGACCGAGCCACGACACCTGTCCTTAACGCGCGTTGGGTTAGAGGATTGCTCGGCCTTGGGAACGAAGTCATGACGATCCG
>CAZHWA010000133.1:0-6073 GCA_964536175.1 uncultured Terricaulis sp.
CTCGAAAGCACTGTGAACGATTTACTCGGCCGGCTCGACGAAGAGCAGGAGCGGCGCGTCACAGGTCTTGTCGATGTCTATCAGCGCATGCGCGCCAAAGACGCCGCCGAAGTGTTCGACGGCCTTGAAGACGAGGTGTTGGTGCAGGTGGCGAGCCGGATGCGTCAAGCCAATCTCGCCGAGATCATGGGCCGCATGCATCCGGATCGCGCGCGGCGCCTGACGCAGATGCTCGCCGACCGCGCGCGTCCGCCATCGGGCGGCGGGGCTCTGTTGGCGCGCGCGCGCGGGGAACCGGTTGCGCCGAATGCGGCGGACTAACCGGCGCTTAACGTTGCAGAGCGGAGGATCGGGCACGCGCGCACGATGAAATCCAAGCGCTCTCCGTTGGCGATCGCCGCGGCGGCCGTGATTGCGGCGCCGGCCGGCGCGCAGCCATTACAACTGACGCCGCCGCAGGAGTCCGGCGCGTCCTCGGCTGAAATTTCGCCTGCGCAGACGCCGGCAGCCGCAGCGCCGCCGGCTGCGCAGACGGAACCCCCAAAACCGGACGATCAGCCCGCCGAATTGCGCGGGCCAACCGGGCCCTTGCCTCAGGATTTCTCGCTAGCTGCGCCACCGCCGTCGACGCCCGCTCCACCAGCGCCGCCTCCGGCCGCCGCTGAGCCGGCCCCGCCACCATCGCCTCCAACGCCACCTCCGCCACCGCCGCGTGAAGCTCCCGCGCCATCCGCGACGGTCAGTGTCGGCCTACAGGAGACCTACACGCGTCTTGTCTTTCGCTTTGCCGGCGTCACGACGGTCACGCCGCTGCTCCAGGGCAACAGGCTCGACCTGCGGTTTTCGCGTGCGGCGGACATGGACATCTCCGAGATCCGCGCCACCCCGCCGCGGCTCGTGCGCGAGGTGCGCCGCATCAGCGCCGTGGGCGCGCCAGTGCGTTTGCAGCTGACGCTGGAGCCGGGCGTGCGCCAACGCCATTTTGTCGACGGCGAACGGGTTGTCGTCGATCTGCTCGAGCCCGAAGGCGGCCTGCCGCAAAGCGCCGATGTAAACGGCGCCGATGAAGCGCCTGTGCCGGCAACGCCGCCAGTGACGGGGACGGCACGTGTGCACCTAGTGGAAGAAGCAAACGTCACACGTATTACTGTGACCTGGCCTGCGCCGGCCCGCGCCGCTGCATTTCGGCGCGGCGAAGCGATCTGGCTGTTATTCGACGCAAACGGACGCATCGATCTCAACGGTGTGGCGCGCGCCGGACGCCGTCATCAGGATGTCGAAGTGGTGCGCGGCGAAGGCGTGATCGGTCTGCGCGTGCCGGCGCAGCCGGACGTGCTGGTTTCGGCGTCCGCAAACGAGAACTCGTGGACATTTACGCTTGGTGCGCGCGCTTCAGCTGGAGATTCAGCGCAGCTTGAGCGCGAAATATCCTCCGATGGGCGCGGCGTCATCCGCGTCCAGTTCGGCCGCAGTGGCGCAGTGCGCTGGATTGCCGACCCCGAAATCGGCGACCGCCTTGCCGTGGCGCTCGTCGGCGGTCCGGCGCGGGGCGTCGATGTTCGCCGCGCTACGGTCGAGGCAGCCCTGCTTCCCACGGCGCATGGTGCTGTTGTCGAACCGCGCGCGGATGGCGTGACAGCGGCCTTCGCCGGCAGCGTGCTTACTGTTTCTCGCGGCGAAGGTTTGATCGCCGCGGCGCCGGTGCAGTCTGAGCTGGAAGCGGGACTCAACGCTGCACTGATGCAGGAAGCGCTTTCCGCTGGCAGCGCGCCCCAAGGCGCGAGCGGCGAAAGTCTGGTGCAAGTACGCGCGCGCATCGACGAACTTACACGCCGTGCGGCGACTGAAGGCGTCGCCGAAGGCGCGCCGGTCGAAGCGCGCATGGCGTTGGCGCGCTATCTGCTGCAGAACGATTTCGCCGCCGAAGCCCTTGGCGCCTTGCGCATCGTCGGGATCAATCAGGGCGAACTGGTCGAGATCGATCCTGAGTATCGGCTGATGCGCGGCGCCGCCAACGTAATGATGGGGCGCATAGCGGCGGCGCAAGCCGATCTCAATGCCTCAACTCTGGCAAACAACGCATCGGCGGCCCTCTGGCGCGGTTACGCGGCTGCGCAGGTCCAGGAATGGGCCGAGGCGCGGCGCGAATTGGAGCGAGGCGCGGGCGCTCTGGAGGAACATCCGCCTGCGTGGCGCGCACGCTTTCAACTCGCACTGGCGCGGGCCGCGCTCGAGTTGAACGACCCCGCCGCCGCGGAAGCGGCTGCACGCGCGGCAATGGGGCAGGCGGCGGATATGTCCGTCCGCCTGCAGGCGCGGCTGTTGGAGGCGCGTGTCTTCGCCCTCCGCGGCGACAGCGCCCGCGCCTTGGCCATGCTCGATGAACTCGCGCGCGTGCGCCATGAAGAAGTGGCGGTGCGCGCGGGCCTCGAGGCGATCCGGGTTCGCCGCAGCATGGGCGCCATACGCGCCGTTGACGCAATCGAGCCGCTGGAAGCGCTGCGTTTCCGCTGGCGGGGGGATTCCACGGAACTCGCCATCGTCGGCATGCTGGGCGAAGCTTATTCGGAGTTGGGCCGCTGGCGCGAGGCGCTGGCGACGATGGGCGTCGCTTCAGACCGCTTTCCGCAGGATCCGGCTGCGCGCCGGTTGCGCGCGGATATGTCAACTTTGTTCGAGCGTCTCTTTCTCGACGGCGAGGCCGATCGGCTCGAACCGATTCAAGCTCTCGCGTTGTTTTACGAGTTCAGCGATCTCACGCCCGTTGGCCCGAATGGCGACCGCATCGTACGCCTTCTCGCCGGGCGGCTGGTGCACGTCGATCTTCTCGAGCAGGCCGCACAATTGCTGCAGCATCAGGTGGATGAGCGCCTCGACGGGCAAGGCAAGGCGGTGGTCTCCGCCGATCTCGCCGCCATTTACCTGATGGACAACAAGCCCGATCGGGCGTTGGTCGCGCTCGCCTCTTCACGGCAGCCCAATATGCCGCAGCCGCTGCTGGCCGATCGCCGCATCCTCGAAGCGCGCGCACTGCTCCAACTCGGCCGGCTCGACGGCGCCTCAGAACTGGTCGAACGCGATCGCAGCGAGGATGCGCAGCGTGTGCGCGCAGAAGCGGCTTGGCGCGCCCGCGACTGGCCGCGCGCCGCCGCAGAATTGCGGACGTTGCTGGCCATGCGCAACCGCGCAGAACCGCTCGATGCGCATGCCCGGCAAGCAGTGTTGCGCGCTGGCGTGGCTTATACGCTGGCCGCAGACGACCCTGGCGTGCGCGCGCTGTATCGGGAGTTTGCCGGCGACCTTGCCGACACCCCGGAAGCAGATGCGTTCGAAGTTGTCGCCGCGGGCATAACGGCCGATGGCGCAGCCATCCGGGATGTCGCGCGCGCAGTGGCCCGCACCGATCTGTTGGAGCGCTTCATGCAGCGGCTGCGGGCGCGCATGACGCAGGACGCAGCGGCGCCCACGCAGTCCGCCCCCGGCGGCGCTTTACCGGCATCGCCTCAGGCCGCGCCGCCTTCGGCCCTTGGCCCGACGCCCGCACCGGGCGCGTGATAGGCAGAGCCTGCACGTCGATGCTGTTATGACTTTACAACCCGCGGAAGCGGCGCGAGTGAGGCCTTATGCTCTCCGTGGTCGTCCCGACGCTCAACGCCGCTCCGCATCTATCGCGCGCGCTGTCGTCGCTGATGCCCGGGCTGACCGCAGGACTGGTCAAGCAGGTGGTCATCGCCGACGGCGGCTCCGGCGATGAGACGTTGGCCATCGCCGATGCCGCCGGCTGCACTATTGTCAAGGGCGAACGCGGACGCGCCAAACAATTGCGCGCCGGCGCCGATGCGGCGAAGGGCAGGTGGCTCTTGTTTCTGCATGCCGATACCGCGCTTGCGCCAAGCTGGGTCCAAGAGACCGAACGCTTTATAGCTACGCCGCAGTCGCGCAAGAAAGCTGCCGTCTATAAACTCGCATTCGACGACACATCCCGAGCTGCGCGACGCGTCGTTTTCTGGGCGCGTCTGCGCGCGCGTGTGATGAAACTGCCGTACGGCGACCAGGGGCTGTTGATCTCTCGCTTCTTCTACGATGGCCTTGGCGGCTATCCGGACATCCCGCTGATGGAAGATGTCGAGATCATGCGTCGCATCGGCTCGCGGCGTCTGGTGCTGTTCGAAACCGAGGCCGTGACCAGCGCTGAGAAGTACCGTCGCGATGGCTACAACCGCCGCGCCTGGCGCAATCTTGGGCTGATGGCGCGGTATTTGATGGGCGCAGATCCGGTGGAGCTGGCCAAGGCTTATGAGTGAACGGCCGACGCTTGTCGTCATGGCCAGGGCGCCGCGCATCGGCGCCGGCAAGACGCGACTTGCAGCGGAAATCGGCGCCGTCGAAGCTTGGCGCATCAATCGCGCGTTGCAGGCGCGCACGCTCCGAGTGGCCGTGGACCCGAGATGGCGCACGCTGCTGTGCGTGACGCCGGATGATGCGGTTTCGCTTCACATTCCCGGCGTCTGGCCGCGTCATGTTGAGCGCATGGCGCAAGGCGAAGGCGACTTGGGCGCGCGGCTTGCGCAAGCGCTTTCGCCCCATCGACGCGTCGCCGTGATCGGAACGGATTGCCCCGGCGTCGCGCGCAAACACATCGCATCGGCTTTCGCCGCGCTGCAGCGGGCCTCCTTTGCGCTCGGGCCGGCCGACGATGGCGGTTTCTGGGTGTTGGCGGCGCGCGACGGCTTAGCGGCCGCGCGCGGGATGACGGGCGTGCGCTGGTCGACGCATCATGCCGCGGCCGATGTGATCGGAAATCTAGGTTCGGCGCAAGTCGCGCGGCTGGCGACTCTGCGCGATGTCGACGTCGCCGCGGATCTGAAGCGTAAGCGTTAGTACGAGGCGGCGATCTGACCGCCGCCACGCCGATCGAGCGCCGAATAGATCGCCGGCAGGCCGGCGGCGAGGCGATCCAGTTCCGGCGTCGGCTGGCCGTAACGCTTGCGGCAGAGCGCCATGTGCGAGAGCGCGCGCTCGGCATAGTCGCGGCTTTCCGCGCGCGGCATGGTTTCCAGCAGCATCAACGGGTCGATGTCGGCGGGCTGCGTAGCCAGCCACCGCGAGAGCCAGCCGGGGCCGCCGTTATATGCCGCAAACACGCGCCCGAGATCGCCGTCGTTATGGAACTCGTTCATCAGCCACTGGAGGTAACTTTGGCCAAGCCGCATGTTGAGACCGGGCTCGAACAGCGCCGAGGGATTGCGCCGGTAATTGGTCGAACGATCCATGTCGCGCGCCGTTGAGGGCAACAGCTGCATCAGGCCGCGCGCGTTCGATACGCTCACCGCCTTCGGGTTGAAGTAGCTCTCCTGGCGGACCACCGCGTAAATCAGCGCGCGGTCGAGCGCGAAGCCGTCGTCTGGCTCGAAACTTGTCGTCGGGCAGAAACCGGCGGCGACTTCGCGGCCGCCATACTCCGCCACACGCAGCTGTGCAGCCGGCGCCTGCAAGGCCATGGCAAGCGCAAGGAAAACGCGATCGTCTGACGGCGAGAGATCGCCGTGCAGCCGGCGAAGTTCGGATTCCACCTCCGATAGACGTCCTAACTGCGCCAGCGCAGCGGCGCGTCGCGCCGCCGGATAGCGTTCAATGAATGCCTGCAAAGCGACGCCATCCACGTGCGGCGCCGTGAAATCGAGCGGGCTGTCGCGTCCAAGCAGGGTTTCGGCGAGCTGGCCGTAGAACGTCCAAGGACGTTGCGCGGCCGCTTCGAGATGTTGCGTGACGGCGCCGGTTTCGCCGGCTGCCAGACGCGAGCGCGCGGCCCAGAAGTGCACGCCCGCGCGCGCCCAGCCGCCGTGATGCGGCCACTGCGCCGAGGCTTCGAACTGGCGCACGGCTTCGGTGTAGTCGTGTTGGCGATAGGCGATGAGCCCCAGTTGCCACTGCGCCACGCCGCTGCGTGGGCCTGCCAGCTGGGCATAAGCGGCGTTGCGGGCGCCCTCCAGATCGCCCACGCCGATGAGGTCGGCGATGCGGCCGATGGCATTGCGGGCGGCGGCTGTGTCGCCGGGAATCGGCGGCGGCG
>CAZHWA010000134.1:0-6059 GCA_964536175.1 uncultured Terricaulis sp.
GAGGCCGAGTTCGAACACGGCGAACAGGCCCACCGGGCCGGCGCCGACGATGATCACATCGGTCTCGTAGGCCTCGCCGGCCTTGGCGCTGACAACGCTCGACAATCCCGCCTCCTTTTTGACGGGCCTACTTACGACCCTCCATCCCTGTGCGCACGCTGCAAGTTCGCCGCAGCAGCCATGTCGTCATTGATGGCCGGCCCGCCGCCGAACGCGCGGTACGTGGCGATGGCCGCGCCGGCTTGCGCCTGTTCGGCGCCGATACGAGCAAGCCGCGCATCGATGAGTTGCTGCTCAGACCGGAGGCGATCGGCGAGGCTCTGAATGCCGGCTTCGTAGGCGGCGCGAGAACCGCGCGCGGCCGCTTCGGCCGCCTGCTCGGCGCGACGTGCAGATTGAAGGCGCTGGCGGCCTTGTTCGAGTGCGGTCAGTGCGTTGGAAGCCTCGCTGACTGCGCCCAGCACAGTCTGCCGGTATTGGATCAGCGATTGCTGGAAACGCGAACGGTTGGCGCGGATGTCGGCAAAACGGGCGCCCCAGTCGAACAGGGGAATGGAGATCAGCGGCGTTGCCGTGGCCTGGGTGACGCTGGACGGCAACGAGGCGCCGATGATGTTGTCGGTGACGGTGATGGCGCCGGTGAGATTGAGGCGCGGCAAAAGATTCGCCCGCGACTCGGCCAGACCGGCCGCCGCCAGCAACGCTTGCGCTTCGGCGCGCGCAACGTCGGGGCGAAGGCGCAGCAGGTCCGCTGGCGCGGCCGGGGCGCCGTCAAGCGGCAGCACCGGCACGTCGGCGTCAGCCGTCAGCGTCGCGACCATGACTCCGTCTTCGGTCCCCGGCGCTATGCCGCGCAGGACCGCAAGCACGTTTTCGGCGCGGCGCGCCTCGATGACGAGTCCGGGAAGCTGCGCGCGCGCGCTTTCGGCCAGACGGCGCGCATCGGCGGCGTCCGCAGGCGCGGCAATGCCGGCGTTGGCGCTGGTTTCGAGAATGCCGGCGAGCTGGTCGGCGACGGCGACCTGCTCGGCGAGCGCCTCGTAACTTTCGCGCGCGGCGCGATAATCGACATAGGCCTGGGCCACGTCGGCTGCGAGTGCGACGCGCGCGGCGCGCAGATCGGCAAACGCGCTCGCCGTGTTGGCGCGGCCGCCCACATAGGCAGCCTCGATGCGCGCGAACAGCGGAATCTCCCAAGACACCTGGGCGCCGTAAGAGCCCGTCATCTGCTCGGGCTCCGAGGATCCGGGCGCGCCTGGGATCGACGTGATCGGGCCCTCGATCGCGCGGGTGTAATTGCCTTGGCCGATGGCCGAGAGTTCGGGCAGATATCGGGCGATCGTCGCATGCGAAAGGGCCCGCGCTTCGGTGACGCGCAGCGCGGCGATCTGTACCGTTGGGCCCTGGGCGAGCGCTTCGGCGACAAGTCGATCCAGCGCCGGGTCGTTAAACTGGCGCCACCAATCGGTCAGCTGCACGCTCGCGCCCATCGGCGCATCGCGCCAAGCGCCCGGCAAGGTTGGCGGCTCGGGCCGTTCACGCGGCATGGTCGAGCAACCCGCCACCGCCATCGCGCCGGCAAGCATGACCAAGCACAGCCTCCTTCTGATCGACGGCATTCTTCCCGCGGCTCCTGCTGGCCCTGCGCTGACACCACCATCTGGTGTCGACTTCGCCTCTTGACGACGCCCGATGTTAAGAATTAGGGAACGAACGTTCGTTTTATATGCGGTGCAGCGAGGCGGAGCAAGCCCTGCCTGCGAGAGGTCTATTCCGTGGCTCGTCTTGCCGATCCCTGCCTGGCCGACCGCCGCCGCCGGCAAATCCTCGATGCGGCGCTGACCTGCTTCCGCCGTCGCGGCTTCCACCAGGCGACGATGCACGAGATCTGCGCCGAAGCGCAGATGAGCGCCGGGGCGCTCTATCGCTATTTCCGTTCGAAGGCGGAGATCATCGGCGCAATCGCCGAGGACAAGCACGCTGACACCGACCAGATGTTCCTGAACGCCTGTCGGGCCGGGCCCGCGATTGAGGCGCTCTCTCTCCTCGCACGCGATTTTTTCGACAAGTTCGCGGCGGGCGACGGCGCGCTGGTGGCCGACATCTTCGCCGAAGCTATCCGCGATGAGGATGTCTCGGCGCCCTTGCTGAGCATCAACAGGAACATGGTCAACTATTGCGTGGATGCAATCCAGGCGGCGCAGGCGCGCGGGGAGGTCGATGTGAAACTCGAACCGTCAGAAGCGGCCAACACCTTGTTTGCGGCAATAGAAGGCATAGCTCTGAGACGCGCCTTTTTGCGCGACACAGATCCGGACGCCGCTGTGGCGCAATTCCGCGCGCTCGCCGAACGTTATTTGAGCCCCCGATGAACAAGCCTGAGCGTCCAGAGATCTTTTCCCGCGCTCAGGGCTTGCTGAAGCGCGTCGGCGATTCAGGCGTGCGCGCTCTGCACAAGGCGCGGACCGTGGGCGAACGCGCCTGGAAAGGCGAAGGCGAACCTGACGAGGTGCGTCGCAGCCGACGCATCGTTCTGATGACAGGCGCCGGAATCCTGGCGGGCATCGTACTTATCGCCATCCTCACGCGGTTAGGCGGCGACGGCGCCGAGCGCGTCGCCGTCGACACGCGCCAAGCTGTGACGGCCGTACGTATCGAGGCGCGCCAGTTCAGCCCCACCATCGCGCTCAATGGCGAAGCGCGCCCCACGCGCGACATCCAGGTAACGGCGCCGGCGAGCGGCGTGCGCATCCTCGAACTGCTGGTCGACGAAGGCGAAACCGTCCGGGCCGGCCAGGCCATGGCGCGCCTCGACACGGCCCTGTCGCAGGCGCAAACGCGCGCAGCGCAGGCGGCTGTCGCCGAAGCGCAGTCGGCGGCGGTGCGCGCACGCGGCGAATACGAACGCGCCGAATCCATTCGCGAGTCCGGCGCGCTGTCGGCAGAAGCGATAGAAGCGCGCCGCGCGGCAGCCATCGCCGCAGACGCACGGCTCGCGGCCGCGCGCGCGCAACTGCAGGAGACCAACGCGCGCCTGGGCGGCGGCTATGTGCGCGCGCCGGCCTCGGGCCTGGTTATCGACCGCAGCGCCGAAGTCGGCCGGTCCGTCGAAGGGCAGGTGCTGTTCCGCATCGCCGCCGGCAACAAGCTCGAGGTCGCCGCCCAAGTAGCCGAAAGCGACATTCTTGCGCTTGAGCCCGGTCAGGCCGCCATCTTCGAACTTGTCGACGGCAGCACCGTGCAGGCGAGTCTGTCGCGCCTGCCGGCCTCCATCGATCCGCGCACGCGCACCGGCGAAGCGCTGTTCGAGCTGCCCGCCCGCTCGCGCGTGGTGGCGGGCATGTACCTGCGCGGGTTCGCACGATTGCCGCCGCGCGAAGTGCTGGCGGCCCCGCAAAGCTCGATCCTCTACGAAAACGGCGAGCCGTACGTCTATGCGATCCAAACGCTGCGCCGCGATGGCGAAGAGGAATCCCACCACGTCGTCCAGCGTACAGCCGTGACGCTAGGTGCGCGCGACGGCGAATGGGTGGAGATCACCAGCGGCCTGGCGGCGGGCCAAACCATCGTGGGCGCCGGCGCCGCCTTCCTGCAGAGCGGCGATGAAGTGCGCCCATTGACGCCGGAGGCGCAGACGCAAGCGCAAACCGCGCCGGCCGCGCCGACGGCGCTGCGCGGCAGATCGGACTAAGGCGGCATGGCGCTCAATATCTCCGCCGGCGCGATCCGCAATCCGATCCCGCCGATCCTGCTCATCCTCGCCCTCTTCTTCGCGGGCTGGCAGGCGTACAATCGCTTGCCGATCAACCAATTACCCAACGTCGATTTCGGCGGCTTCACCGTGACCGTGGCCCAGCCGGGGGCGGCGCCGGTGGAGATGGAAACCCAGATCACGCAACGCATCGAAAGCGCACTGACAGCGGTCGAAGGCGTCAAGCGGGTCAATTCTACGATTTCTCCGGGCGTCTCGACAACGACCGTCGAGATGGAGAACGAAACCGATCTCGGCCGCGCCGTCGACGATGCGCGCGATGCAATCAACCGTATCCGCGCCGAGCTTCCCGCCGACATCACCGAACCGGTGATCACACGTATCGAAGCCGCTTCCATGCCGATCGGCTATTACGCCGTGACCGCCGATGGCATGACGCCGCAGGACATCTCCTGGTTCATCGACAACGAGCTGCAACGCGAGTTGCTCGCCGTGCCCGGCGTGAGCCAGGTGCAACGCATGGGCGGCGTGGCGCGAGAGATACGGGTCGAGCTCGATCCCGCGCGCATGCTGGCGCATGGCGTCACGGCCGACCAGATCAACAACCAGCTGCGCGCCCTCAATGTCGACTTGCCGGGCGGCCAGGCCGAAATCGGCGGTCAGGCGCAATCGATCCGCACGCTGGGCGGGGCCCAGACCGTACAGGAACTCGCCGAGACGCGGATCATGACCTCCAGCGGCGCAACGGTCCGCCTGGCCGATCTTGGCACGGTGAGTGACAGCGCCGCCGATCTGGAATCGATTTCGCGCTACAACGGCCAACCGGTGGTCGGCTTCCTGGTGCTGCGTTCGCGCGGCGCCTCCGAGGTGCAAGTATTCGACCGCATGGACGACCGCTTGCGCGAGATCGAGGCGCGTCATCCTGGCATCACCGTCACCGAGATCGGCTCCACGGTCGAATTCATCCGCGGCATGCACGAAAGCTCGATCCACGCCCTGGTCGAAGGCGCGCTGCTGGCGTGCCTCGTGGTGTTCCTGATCCTGCGTGACTGGCGCGCGACGTTGATTGCCGCCGCCGCCATTCCGCTGTCGATCATGCCCACCTTCGCCGCCATCGAGGTGCTGGGCTTCACGCTCAATATGGTGACGCTGATTGCGCTGGCGCTGGTCACCGGCGTGCTCGTCGACGACGCGATCGTCGAGGTCGAGAACATCGTCAGGCACATGCGCATGGGCAAGAGCGCCTACCAGGCCGCTCTGGAAGCAGCCGACGAAATCGGCCTTGCCGTCGTCGCCACCACTTTTTCGATCATCGCCGTGTTCGTGCCGGTCAGTTTCATGTCCGGCGGCATGGGCGTATTTTTCCGTGAGTTCGGGCTCACTGTCGCAATCGCAGCGTTCTTCTCGCTCGTGGTCGCGCGTTTGATTACGCCGTTGATGTGCGCCTTCCTGCTCAAGACTAAAGGAGACGGCGAAGCCAAACCGGGCGCGTTCGTCGTGTTCTATCGCGACGTTCTTAAATGGGCGATCTACAATCCCTGGAAAACAGTCGGCATCGGCATCGGCGTGTTTGTCGCCTCGCTGGTCTTGGCCATGAGCGTTCCGGCAGTCGTCATTCCGCGCTTCGACAGCGGCATGATACAGGCGCGTGTGGAAATTCCGCCGGGCACGCCGGTGCTGGAAGCCGATCGGGTGCTGCAGCGGATGGCGCTGCAGATTCGTCAGACGACGCCGGAAGTGGAAGGCGTATTCACCTCGATGCGGGGCGCCAGCGGATCGGCGCCCGACGCCAATATCTTCATTCAGCTCACGGACCGCGAGGAGCGGGACCGTTCCGCCTACGCGATTCAGCAGACGCTGCGCGCAACGCTTTCGGGATTTCCGGATTATCGCGCCTCCTTCATTCAGGACCAGGGCGGCCAGACGGGTTCTGACATCACGGTGCAGTTCGTCGGACAAAACCCCGATGCCGTGAATGCGGCGGCCGAACGGCTTGCGGCCGCCATGGCCGACCTGCCGATTCTCGCCGACGTACGCTCGTCGGCGGCGGTCCGCCGTCCTGAGCTGCAAATCCGGCCCCGTCACGTCGACATGGCGCGGCTCGGCGTGACCAGCGCGGCGCTGGCCTCGGCCATCCGCATCGCCACCAGCGGCGATGCGGCGCAGAATTTGCCGAAGTTCGATCTCGCCGACCGGCAGATTCCGATCCGTACCACGCTGCGGCCGGATTATCGCACCGATGCCGACGCCATACGCTCGCTGCCGGTTCAATCCTCGCTTGGCGAACCAGTGCGACTCGACGCCGTCGCCGACGTATCGTTCTCGCTCGGCGAAGCGACCATCGAAC
>CAZHWA010000135.1:0-6018 GCA_964536175.1 uncultured Terricaulis sp.
GCTCGCCAACGCTCCCCAAGGCGGCGCGCGGGGCGACACGGGCGCGCTGCTGGCGCTGACAGCGGCGGCAGAGCGCGGCGCGGCCGGCGAAGGCGCGCTGCTGGCGGTTGTCGCTGCCGGCGAAGACGGACCCGCCTCGCTCGACGTTGAGTCGCTGGAGCGGATCATCCGGGCGCTGCGTGAGCTGCGCCTTGAGGAAGACGCGCGCCGTATCGCGGCCGAAGCGATCCTGGCTGGACCTCCCGCAGCGCGTTGATGCGATGGGCTACGAGGGGCGCACATCCCGCGAGAGGTCGGTGTGTGCGACCTTGTCCTGGTAGTCGCGCTGGGGATCGCCGCTCAGCAGCAGCTTCATGCCGGCAAACAGGCCCTTGTCGCTCAGCCAGATTTGCGCCCGGTCGGGATCGAAGCGCAGCAACTGCAGCTTGGGATCGTCCTTGCCTTCGTACCAGGCGGCGATGAAGGGGTGCCAGAGGCGTTCGATCGTGGTGCGATCGTTCACGGGCGTCAGATCGCCTTCGAACGTCGCAAAGAGATCGTGACCCTTCGAGGCAAACTGACCCATGCCACGCGCGCCCTCGCCAATCTGACGCACGAGATCGACGTCCTTGGCGCTGAAAATCCAGATCGGCGCGCCCTCTTCGTCCTCCACGATGGCCGTCATCGGCTGCGCATGGCCGCTTCGGTCTTCCGAGAGACCGAGCATGAACGTGCGGTCCGACTTCAGGGACGTCCAGAATTTCTCGCGAATCTCGGCTTCGGTAGTCATGACGGCTCCTCCGTGGGTTCTGAGCCGAACGGAACGGACGTCGGTTTGTTCCGCCGAGTCTGGTAGACTGATCTTTATGAGCGATTCCGCGCTGATCGAAGCGTTCCTTGAAATGCTCTCCGCCGAGCGCGGCGCCATGGCAAACACGCTCGACGCCTATGCGCGCGATCTGGAAGACGCGCGCGCGGCGGTGCGCGGCGGTCTCAGGAACGCCTCCGCGGCCTCGATCGAGGCATATGTCGGCGGCCTCGCCAAGCGTAGCTTATCCGCCGCAACGGCGCGGCGTCGCATCTCGGCCCTCCGGCAATTCTATCGTTTCCTATTGCAGGAGAACGTACGGACCGACGACCCGACGGCGCGCCTCGACACGCCTAAGCGCGTCCGCGCGCTGCCGAAGACGCTGTCGCCGGAGGCGATCCAGCGTCTGATCGATGCGGCCGAGACGCCGCGCGACAAGGCGCTGGTTGAACTGCTGTATGGCGCGGGTCTGCGCGTAAGCGAACTGGTGTCGCTGCCGCTGCGCGCCGCGCCCAAACCAGGTCAGGCGCACATGGTAGTCTTAGGAAAGGGCGGCAAGGAGCGCATCGTCGTCCTCGGCGAACCGGCGCTCAAAGCCCTCGACACCCATTTGGCCGCACGCGCGGCCGCCTTGCCCAAGAACGAGGCCCAACGAGAGAAGGCGCAGCGTTGGCTGTTTCCTTCCGCGAGCGCGGCGGACGGCAAGCTCACACGCCGTCGCGTTGCGCAAATCCTGGAAACGGCCGCCGCAAAAGCCGGGCTGGACCCCGCGCGCGTCTCCCCCCACGTCTTGCGGCATGCGTTCGCCACGCATCTGGTGGAAGGGGGCGCTGACCTGCGCACGGTGCAGACGCTGCTCGGCCACGCCGATATCGCCACAACGCAGATCTACACCCATGTCGCCGAGGGCCGGCTGAAGACGCTGGTGGAGACCAAGCACCCGCTGGCGCGCAAGAAGTGAGTTAGCGCCCTGCTCAATGCTACGCGGACGTCGGTCTTGCTTGAAACCCCCTGCGCTCGGTGCAATGTCACCGCCATGACCATGCCTGCTTCTGCCCGCGAGCCTGGGCGATCAACAGCCTTTCTCGTCTACATTCTCTACCTGCTCAGCATTCCAAGCTTTGCCGTTTTCGCATTGATCGGAGTGATCGTTGCGCTCCTGGGGCGCGCCGAAGCGGGCCCCCTCGCGCGCTCGCATCTGAACGATCAGATCCGCATCTGGTTCGTCGCGTTTTGGTGGGCGGTTGGCCTGGCGCTGCTTTCACTGATCGGCGGCATTCTGACGATCGTCCTGATCGGCTTTCCGATCCTCTGGCTGGTCGGCGTCATCGCCTTCGTGGTGATGCTCTGGTTCACAATCAAGAGCCTGTTCGGCCTGCTCGCTCTGCTCGACAACCGGCCGCGATAAGGAGGCGTCGCATGCATGCTTGGGTGCTGCTTGGCCTCGCGGGATTGGCCGAGATCGTCTGGGTGATCGCGCTCAAATATTCCGAGGGCTTCACCCGGCCAGCCGCCTCGATCCTGACCGTGATCGCGCTCGCCGTCTCCATGGTGTTGCTGGGCTGGGCCGTGAAGACGCTGCCGATCGGCACCGGGTACGCCGTTTGGACGGGAATCGGCGCAGCAGGGGCGGCGGTCGCCGGCCTTGTGCTATTTGGCGAGAGCGCAAACCTGGCGCGGCTTTTGTGCATCGGACTCATTATCGCGGGCGTAGCCGGCCTCAAGCTTTCGACCCCCGGCTGAGCGCACTTGCGCGGCGCGCGCGTGACGTTCAAATGCGCGCGGGGAGAGTCGGCGTGCCGCTGATCAAGCGCAAGCACTCAACGATTAAGGGCTACGTGCACGACTGGCTGGAGCCGGACCAGCCAGGCGGACTCAATTTCTTCAGCAGCACCATCATCGCCTTGGTGATGATCAGCCTCGCATCGCTCGCGCTGGAAACCGAGGCCGCACGCGGCGATACGCCGTTTCCGGGCTGGGTGTTGCCGGTGACGCAGCAGATCAACACTATCATCGTGATCCTGTTCGCGATCGAGTTTGCGCTGCGTCTCTGGTCTGAGGGCGAAAACCCCAGGCACAAGGGCGTCATCGGCCGACTGCGCTTCTTGACCCAGTTCGTCACCATCGCCGACATCGTGGCGTTTCTGCCGGAGCTGATGGTCATGCTGTTTTTCCCGCATCTTGCGGGAGGCTGGCTGGCTGCGCTGCGCGCGCTGCGACTGTTCCGGTTGTTCAAGCTGGCCCGATATGTGCCGGCATTCGCCATTGTCGGCGCGGCGCTGAAGCGCGCTTGGGCGCCGTTGATGGCGGCGCTCGCGGTGGCTGCAGCGCAGCTCTATATCGCCGCCATGATGCTCTACTTCATTGAAGGCGACGCCAAGCCCCAGGCGTTCGGTTCGATTGCCCGCGCGCTGTGGTGGGCGGTCGTGACACTGACAACGGTCGGGTACGGCGATACCTATCCCGATACGGCGTGGGGGCGGGTGGCCGCTGGACTGGTCGCGCTTGCCGGCGTCGGCATCGTCGCGCTGCCCACCGGCATTCTGGCCTCGGCGTTCGCCGAGGAATTCCGTGCCCGCCATGAACAGGAACAGCGCGCGCGCAAAGCCGGACGCGAAGCCGCGAACTGAAGCAGCGCCGCTCCTGAACCGCCGAGTTGGGCTCCTAGCGGCGAACTGGCTCGGTCAGATTAACGCGCTGGCGTTCGCCCACTTCGCCATCCACTAACGCGCCTTCGATGAGTTCGGTGCCGGAGAGGGCAAACACGCGTCCGGCGATGAACAATGCCCGGGTATTGCCGTACCAGTCGATGCAGGAGACTTCGCATCTGTAATCTGAATGGCGTGGACTCGTGCCGCGGACCGCGCCGCTGTCGTTAAGACGGCCGGCTGCGTCGAAGCTTACGAAGCTCACGTCCGACCCGGCGCTGCGCCACCACCAGCGTCCGCTCTGCGCGCGGCGCATCACCGTCGGCAATCCGAGCAGGCCTGCGCCCTGTTCGTTGACGACGGCATTGAAAGCGTGACTGCGCCCCTCGGATTCGTAGCGCTCTGGCAACAACAACGTCGAGGCGATGCCCGGCGCGCCGCCCAGGTTGACGAAGGACAGACTGAGCCCGCGCCAATCGCGATATCCGGTGATGACGGCGTTATCGCCGAGACGCTCCACGCGCAGTGCGCTGTGCGGCGTCTCGAACTGGGTGAAGGCGCGCGGACGCGCTGTTGGCACGGCGACGGCTCTGCTCGACAGAATATCTTCAGAGCCTGGATGCGGCGCATAAGAACTCCAGCCCTCCCGACCGGCATATATCAGGAAATCATCGGTGAAGCGGTTCTCAATCGCGCCGCCGACGCTCGGCAGCATAGTGTAGCGTCGCTCTGACAGCGTCCGCGGCGTGGCCGAAAACGCCGACAGCGGGGTGGAGAGATAGCGCAGGCGCAAACCGTCTTCGCTGCGAGCGGCATTCGGGCACCGGTGATCGGCCCAGACCGACAATGCACGAAACTCACCGGCGTTGGCGTCCATGCTCAGCTGATCGTATGGCATGCCGCGCACGAACTGCGCGCGCAGCTGCCCGCCGCTGAGGCGAATCTGAAACAACGCTGCCGGCGCCGCCGCGTCGAAAGAACCAGGTGGGCCGACATGACAGTTCTCATACCGGGCGCGTTGGTAATTATAGGTCGGCCATGTCCACAGATAAATGTGGCTGGTGGAGACGTAGAATTCTCGCCCCGGCGGACCGACAACGGCGGTGCTGTCACAATCCAGCTCATCGCCTGCGCGCGCAGCGCCAAGCGGGCAGACCGAGATAGTGTGCACAACCGGATCGAACGTGGATTGGATCGGACGATAGATGTCGCGCGCGTCGTAGAGTGTGCGGCCCTGGCTTGTGACCGCATGCCGCTCGCCCTCCCTGAGCCAGCGGCGAACGAGCGGCCATGTGGCTCGATCGCCGACCCCCATCTCGCCCACGGCGAGCGGTGTGTAGATGACGAGATTACCGTTGACGAGCCGGGTCGCGTAGTTCTCGACATCGTAGTAATCGTTCGAAGAGAGGAAATAGACGGCTTCGCGTGTAAAGCGGCCGTCTCGTCCGATCAGGAAAACCGAAAACTCGGTGGCGCTTTCGCGATAATTATAGCCGGTGGCGATGACGCGCCCGCCCTGAACCAGAATTTCATCGAACCATGTGCCCGCAGATGTGCTGCGATAGATGTCGGCGCGGTCCACAAGGCGCAGCGTTTCATCGCCGATGTCGACCGAGAACAGTCGCCCGTCCTGCAATACGATTAGGTACCGATCCCAGAACTTGACGATATCGCCCTCATCGACGCCGGCGTTCTGTACGTTGGTGATGGAGGTCTGGCCAGCGATGTTGGGCGACGCCGAATCCCGCGCACGCGCGGCCGGAGCGGGCGCCGCCGATCCCGTGACGACAATGCTGTCTTCGACCTCTGCGGAAACCGGCGGCTCGCACGGATAAAGCTCAGGCGGGCATTCGTCCTCCGACCCACTCTGCTTCTCCAACCGGACCCCGCGCATACGCCGCTCGGCGGCGCGGACATCGCGCAAGTATTGATAGAATTCCGCCTCACTCCGGAAGCGCTCGAGCGTCCGCCAGGCGGGCGCCTCGACAGAGCTGGTTTGCGCCGGCGCAGGCGCGGCGATGCTTGCCGTTACAAGCGCCAGGATAAGAGCGCCGAATGCACGCATTGCTTCACTCCCCTGCGCATGAGCGTACCTCCCATTGAGGCGACATCGCGACGCACGGGGACGTGATGCTCGTCACACCTGCGTGAGTAAGAGCAGCGTTGGCAAAACCTCCCTCCCCGTCCAAGGAGGGGTGAGTTCAAAACGGATTGATGCGCCGGCGGCGTGAGTAGGCCAGATAACCGATATTGGCGCCGAGGCGGAAGCCGACGCCGGCGCGCATCGGAGCAAGCGTGATGTCGTCCGCGCGCTGATAGTTCACGCCAACGCCGCCAACAAAATAGGCGGAGCCGTCGACCCCCGGAAAACGCCGGAAAATCTGATCGGGATTGCCCATGTTGTAGACCAGCGTGAATACGCGCGACGCGTTGCCGCCGGTGTCGAAGCCGACTGACGGGCCTTGCCAATAAACGCGTGTGCGGCCGCGCCTGCCCTTTAAGCGCAAATAGCCGTCGCCGTAGCGCAGTCCAACGCCGATGGCGCCGGAGGGTTGACCTTCCGCGGCCGGCTGATGCTGCAGC
>CAZHWA010000136.1:0-6007 GCA_964536175.1 uncultured Terricaulis sp.
CCGAGCCGCCGGCGGCCGCCGGACCCGCCCCCTCAAGTCAAACCGAAGGCCACAGCGCCCGAGGCGACGGAGTCATCGCCACCGCCGCCCAGCCGCGCGGCGGCGCCGCCTCTGGCGCCGCCGCCGTTTGCGCCAGGGCGGTTGCCCTGGATGCCCATCCTAGCCGGCCTAGGCGTCGTGCTTGTGTTGACGCTCGGCTTCTTCGTCTGGCGCGGCCTCTCAGCAAACAACGAGCAAGAGACGGCCTACGTCGTGCAGCCCTTCACACCAACGACGGAACTCATCACTGGCCGCGACCGGGTTGACGCGCGCGCCGAGCCGGACATGACCAGCCCTGTTGTGGTGATGTTCGGGCCAGGCGTGACGCTCAATGTGTCGGGCCGCGTTCAGCGCGGTCTGGGCAACGACTGGTATGTGATCGACTGGAACGGGCGCACCGCTTTCGTGCGCGCGCAGGACGTCATCGCAGGCAGCGGCGCTCCGCCGGCGCCGGTCGTGCGCGAACGCGAACCCGAGGAACAGGAAGAGGAAGAGGAAAAACCTGACGAACCGGCCGATCGGGAAGATGAGCAAGTCGCGGAGAGGCCTGCATCCGGCGGCGCGATCGGCATTGGCGATGTGAATTGGATTCGCGAACCGAACGCCCGCGATTTCGCGCGCTATTTCCCCGATGCGGCTCTGGACAAGGGTCAGTCCGGCAATGTGGTGTTGAGTTGCATCATTGGCGGCGGCGGCCGGTTGGCGTGCTCGGTGGCCTCGGAGAGCCCGTCTGGCCTCGGCTTCGGGCGCGCAGCGATCAACATCTCGCGCCAATTACGCGTGCGCGGCACCTTGCGCGACGGCAGCTCCGCCGAAGGGCGCGAACTGCGTTTGCCGCTCTCCTTCCGCGCGAGCTAGTGCTTACCACACCGGAACTAAACGTCACGCCGCCCGCTTTCATGACCCTGAGGGATCATCCGCCTGACCGGGTTCGACGTGACGAAGTATATAATCCTTGCGCATCTGCTGATATTTGCCGCGTGCTCGCCGCCAGCGCTGCGCCAGGACGTGCGGCAGCAGCCGAAGATCGAGATGAGCGCAGAAGCGCGCGCGGTGATGCAGCGCGTGAACACTGCTCGGTTTGTGTCCGCGCCAGCGCGTCCAGATTCGGAAACGCCAGATTCGGAGGCGACCGAGGCAACTATGCAGCCTGCGAGTCTGCAATCGCAGACTGCGCCGTCGTCGACCCCACAGTTCGACGACGGCCTTGTCCGTATCCAGGTGTTGCTGGATCGCCTGCATTTCTCGCCCGGCGTAATCGACGGCTATGACGGCGCAAACGTGCGCAAGGCCATCGGGGCCTACCAGGTGGCTAACGGATTGCCGGTCACAGGTCGTCCGGACGACGCATTGCTGACGCGGCTGGAACGGAGGGACGCCGCCTCGGCGCTGGTGGCCTATGTGCTGAGTGCGGAGGACGTCAGTGGGCCGTTTGTGGATGTGCCGGCGGCCATGGCGGCGCAGTCGCGGCTCGACAGGCTCAGCTACGAGAACGCCGCCGAAGCTGTTGCTGAGCGCTTTCACATGGATGTGGATCTCCTGCATGCAGTGAACCCAGGCGTAGATTTTACGCGCGCCGGCGTCGAAATCGTTGTCGCTAATGCCGGCGGGGAATTGGACGTCCCGGTTGCGCGCATCGACATAGACAAGGATGAACTCACTCTGCGCGCCTACGATGCGAGCAATCGGATGCTGGCCTTCTACCCCGTGACGATCAGTGACACCAACACACCGACCGGAGAGCTGGAGATTACCGCGATCGCGTTCGACCCTACTTACAACTACGATGCGAACGAACTGCCGTCGTTTAACGACGATAGCGGCCGACAATTTACGATTCAGCCAGGTCCGAACAATCCGGTGGGCTTGGTCTGGATAGCGCTCAACCGTGACGGCTACGGCATCCACGGCACGCCCAATCCGGCGCTGATCAGCAAGACCTCGTCGCACGGCTGCGTGCGGCTCACCAACTGGGACGCGCTCGAGCTGGCGCGTGCCGCGCAGCCTGGCGTGCCAGTTCACTTCATGGAAGGCGGCGCGCAGGTTCGCCGTGAAACCTCGCGCGGCTGATTACCAGCGCCGGACGCGCCCGGTGTCGATGTGGATGAAATTCGAGCCGGGGTAGTAGCCGACGCCGCCGGCCTGCATGGCGATTGCCGCATCTCGCAGATGTGACAACTCGACGCCTTCGACGCGGATGTCGATCGCCCGCCCTTGCATGTGCAGGCTGCGCGTGGCCACGCCGTTGGATCGTGCGGCGAGAGCTGCGTTCGTGGTGGGCGAGCGATAGCCGGAGATGATCTGGAAAGGCGCGCGCGCCCCGACGTTCAGCTTCAACTGATGCAGCTGATCCAGCAATCGGGGATCGATCGGATGCACTTCGCCGGAGCGATGATCGCGCATGACGTGGTTGATTGCCGCCATCGCGTCCGGGATGTAATCGCCCCCCGCCCAATAGGCGTCCGCGAACGTGTCGCTTGTATGGGTGTTCACAAAGGAGAGCAGGCGCGCATCGCGCACTGCGGCGGGCGCGGTCGGCGTCGGTGAGACCGACGGTCCGACGGCGCTTGCGGGCTGCAGGATTGCCGCAGCGCCGGCGGCGACCAGCGCCCCGTTCAGCAGCGCCCCGCCGCCGAGTTTCAGCAAGTTCCGTCTGTTCATATGTCCGCCCATGTCAGCAGCCGCGCTTGTTGTGAACGCTCCCGGCGACCATTATGAGGCAGCCGGCGGAAAAATTGCAGCGCTGCGCATCGGCGACATTAACCTGCGGTAACTCATGCAGCTAACGAAGACGGTATTCGCGCCATTTGCCCTCGCGATGAGCGCGGCGCTGCTGTTGGCGCTCGCTGCAGCCGAACGTCCCTCCGCTGCACACGCGCGTGCGATCAAGAACGCGAGCATTGAGAAAGCCCTCGAGCACGCGCTGGATCGTCTCGTCGTGCCGGTGCAGGGCCTGACGCCGGCGGAGTTATCCGACAATTGGGGCGCGGCAAGATCCGATGGCCGGCGTCATCAGGGCATCGACATCATGGCGGCGCAAGGCACGCCGGTCGTGGCCGCAGCCGCCGGTCGCATCGTCCGCTTCTGGAATAGTGAGCTCGGCGGCGTGAGCATCTATCAGACCGGTGAATCCGGTCGGCTCATCTATTACTACGCTCATCTCGATGCGCGGGCCGGCGGCCTCGAGGAAGGCGATGTAGTGCAACAGGGCGATGTGATCGGCTATGTCGGCGCAACTGGCAACGCAACGACGCCGCATCTGCATTTCGAGATCCAGCGGGTAGCGGACGCGCGTCACTGGTGGCGCGGCCGTGCCGTCAATCCTTATCCCTATCTGGTTTCAGGTGAGACGCCGGATTAGAGACGTTGCTTTTCCTGCAGCGGGCCGTTCCAGACCTTCCCAATGCGGACGTCGATCTCCGGACCGAGGTTGAACCAGGCGAAGCGATCTCGGGAGGCGTCGATGACGACGAATCGATCGCCGCGTTCAAGCGTCTGGCTGAGGGTGTTGCGAATGACGCCGGCCGAGAAACGCGTGCGCACCAGCCAAAGCCCTGGCGCCAGCTCGCATACCGCGCCCATGCCCTCGATCGCCGCCACGAAGGCATTCCACGAGCCCGAGACGATCTCGGCGTGCACAAACACGTTTGCCGCTTCAGTTGGTTCGGCCTTTGCGCTGGCGGGAGCGCGCAAGCCGCGCAGCGCGAGTACGCGGCGGGCTTCGAGCCAATTGCCTTCAGGATCGTCCGCAACCAGTGTCGTCGGGCGAACGCGGCCCTCGGCGATGAAGCGCGCCATCTGTTCGATCGGGTAAGGGCCAAAGGCCTTGCCGCGTACTTGGACCCACCACTTGGCCGTGGTGTCGGCTTTGGGGGGGAGGGCCACGTCGCTCACGACCGATGCTCCGTTTCAACACGGCGGCATTCGCGCCGCCGACGAAACAGAACAACTGCAATCGCCGTGCCGGAGATTTGGACCGGCCTCGCCGATCAGTTTTCGGTCGAATTAAGGTTGTCTGCAGGTTTATGCGCGAGGGGCGTCTGACAACGCGCGCTCGACGCCTCGAAATCGATAGCGAACCCGCCGTCGGTCAAGCGAGCTACGCGACCATACACCGTGCCGACGCGAACCCAAACGCCGAGCAGTGGCGGCGGATGCTTGGATTTAACGGTGACGCCGGCTAGCGAGAAGTCCACAATCTCGCCTTCATAGTTCTCGCCGGTTTCGAATTCGAGGCGCACATGCTGATCGTCGTCGCGCAAGATCGGACGCGCGCTCCCGGCGATGCCCAGCTCCTTGTTAACCTCCAACGTCAGCTGTTCGGCCATCTTCTCGCGTTTGTGGGCGCTGAAATCGAAGATGATAGCCATTTCGCCTTCGCCACAACGTCGCGCCACGCGTCCTGACACGCGGCCAAAACCGTTGAGGTAAATCACCACCCGCTCGCCGACGTCCGGCAATACATCGCTGACCACGCGCGCATCGCCCGGTGAAATGTCGGCCGTACGGCAATCGTGCTCACGGCCCGCTTTGTCGAGCAGGCGCCCGCTGATCGCGATCGGCATGCGCCGAAAACGCCGGCGTTCGCGAAGACCAACCTGCGCGGCCGTCAGCCGACGCGCGGCGGCGGCCAAGTCGAGCTTGGCGGCAGTGGTGCTCATGGTGCATGAATGACCGCTTCATCGTAAACTTTTGCTTAAGACTTGGCTTGGGTCAGGACGCATCAGGTGGTGAAGAGAAGGTTAACCCTGCGGCAGACGGCTGAGCCCTGCTGAGGCCCGACTTGAACCTGTGGAGTAGAAACGTGGCTGAAATCGAGGAGAGGACGCGGTTCGATTATGTGATCGTCGGCGCGGGCAGCGCCGGGTGCGTTCTCGCCAACCGGCTCACTGAAGATCCGCACGTAACGGTGGCGCTGCTGGAAGCCGGCGGTCGCAACGCTTCGCTGCTGGTGCGCATGCCCGCCGGCGTCGGGCAGCTGCTCGCCAACAAGCGCGTCAGCAACTGGGGGTTCGAGACTGTGCCGCAGCCGAACCTCGACGGCCGCCGCCTCTATCAGCCGCGCGGGCGCGGCTGGGGCGGATCGTCCGCCATCAACGGCATGATCTACATCCGCGGCCATGCGCGCGACTACGATCAGTGGCGTCAAATGGGACTCGCCGGATGGGGCTATGCAGATGTGCTGCCCTATTTCAAACGCGCCCAACATCACGACGATGGCGCAGACGCATGGAACGGCGTAGGCGGGCCGTTGTGCGTCTCGCGCGGACCTCCCGGCGATCCAATCTACAAGGCGTTCATTCAGGCCGGCCGCCAGGCCGGCTATCCGGTCACACGCGATTTCAATGGCTATCGGCAGGAAGGGGTCGGCCCCTATCACCTGACCATCCGCGATGGCGAGCGGTGCAGTGCGGCGTTGAGCTATCTGGCGCCGATTGTCGGCGCGCGCGCGAACCTAAAAGTCATCAACAACGCGCAGGCCGGGCGCGTGATCGTCGAGAACGGCGTGGCGGGCGGCATCGAATTTTCGGCCGGCGCCGGAAAACCTGTCCAACGCGTCTACGCCAGCCGAGAAGTGCTGCTGACCGCCGGCGCGTTCCAGTCGCCGCAGCTGCTGCTGTTGTCCGGCATCGGTCCTGCGGATGAGCTGACCAAGCTCGGTATTCCGGTGGTTCACGATGCGCCCGAGGTTGGACGCAATCTGCAGGACCATCTCGACGTCTCGATCATCTACGAAATGACCAAGCCCATTTCGATGTACTCGAAGACGCGGGGGTTGAAGCAGCCGATGATCGGGCTGCAATACCTCTTCACTAAGCAGGGGCACGGGCGCACCAATCACTTGCATGCCGGCGCCTTCTTGAAGACGCGCGGCGAACTCGACCGGCCCGACATCCAGCTGCACCTCGTAAATGCGGTGATGATCGATCACGCGCGCGTGAAGGCCGATCGCGACGGCTGCACCATC
>CAZHWA010000137.1:0-6001 GCA_964536175.1 uncultured Terricaulis sp.
CTCTACGCCATCTCGCTTTGATCTGCCACCCCAGAGTCTTCGCCGCTGCGCCGCTTCTTGGCCTGTGAGGAGGCCGGCCTGGGCCAGAACGTCGTAATGCGCCAGCGCCGCGAGCCGATGCGTTTCGCCGTTGGGACCGCCGAGTCCCGCGAGGTGCGCTTCAACGGTGGCGCAGAACCGCACGCCATCGAGATCGTCCTCTGTGAAGATGCGCTCCGCCAGCGCGCGTTCGTCCTCCCAAGCGCTCCGTGCTGTTGCACGGTCGCCGGCGGCATGCGCGGCAATACCAACCCGTTCAAGCGCAACCGCCAAAGCCTGGGCCGCGCGCCGATCGTCCGGTTCAGCCTCAAGCAGCTGGAGTCGAAGCCTTGCGCCCTCGTCGAACGCAACGCGCGCGGTATCGATGGCTCCCGTTTCCATCGCCGCCTCTCCGAACTTCAGGAGTGCAGCCGCCACGCCACGCACGTATTGCAGGTCGCCGGGCGCGCGTTCACCTGCCAGGCGGCGTAATTCGACAGCGCGCGCGAAGGCGTCTTGCGCCTGTGTCTTGGATCCGACGGCGCGGGCGACTTCACCAAGCCGATCCCAGCAGGCCGCAGTCTCCGCCAACCAGGACGCTTCGGTCCCGTTCAGTATCGAGCAGCTTTCGGCGCGCATGCGCGCTGCATCGCCCGCTTCGCGCGCGCGGTTGTTGTCGCCTGTGCGCAACGCATGGTCGGCCTGATCGAGCAAAGTGTGGACGAGAAACCGCACCGCAGCCTCGGAGTCTTCTGCTTGCGCGCAGAGCGTATCGGCCAGCATCCCGGCCTGATGCAACGACTCTGCGGCGGCCTCGCCATCGCCGAGGGCTGCGCGCAGCGCTGCCCGCAACCGCCACGTTCCCGCCAGCGCCCATGCTTCCTGAGGATGATGCGCGGCGATGCGAATCCGGGCTTGCAGCGCCTTGTCCATGGCGCTGCGGGCCTCCTCTTTCGCGCCGCGGACATAGTCCGCTTCAGCCGCAAGCGCCCATGCGTCCGACAGCACCGCGCGCCAATGCGGTTCGTCCTTTTCGGTGACGGCCAGCGCTTCGTAGCGGCCAATGGCCTCGGCGAGGCGGCGGCGTGCGGAGTGGGCAAGGCCTTCATCGAGTTCGAGCGCAGCGAGACGCATCTCTGCATCGGCAATGTCTGCGGCCAGGACTGGCGGCTCGCCAATCTGCGCGGCCGCTGCTCGAAGCATAGCCAGCGCGCCTTCGGCGCCAGTGCGCGCCGGACCCAATGCGCCCGCGCTGGCCTCCAGTTCGGCCAGACGGCCCCTGGCCCGGGCGTACCATCGCGCCGCGGTCACATCGCTGCGATTGGCCGCCAGCAGCGCATTCTCGATCTGCAGCGCCGTCGTGTAGGCCTCGCGCGCGCGGGCGCGGTCGCCTTGTACCCGCGCCACCTCGCCCAGAATGAAGGCGGCGCGGGCCCGTGCGGCCTGGTCGACTGCTTCGCCGAGCACTGCGTTCGCTTCGTTCACCGCGCCGGTCAGATCGCCGCGTTCTGCGGCGAGGCGGGCGAGCGCGAGTCGCGGCATGGGATCGAGGGGCTCCAGACGCGCAACCAGGCGCAACGCCTCTTCCGCCAACTCCGGATCGCTGCGCTCCGCCAGTACCGCAGCCCGCCGGGCGGCCAGGGGTGCGTCGGCGCCGCCGCTTCTGGCGCGTTCCATCAAGTCTGCTACGTTAACTTTGTTCGGGGTATCTTTTGCCACGATTTCAATACCTTCCGGGGCTTTGCTTAACAGTCACAAACCGTAACGCAACGTGTGTTGTCCGGCTGGGAACGGGCGCCTTACAGGCTGTGTTGGCGGGGGGACACGGGGGGACAACAAGGTGGCCTTGGTGCGTCGTCAGCAGACCATAGCAGGTCCGGCCATGTGCGCGGGCGTTGGCGTCCATTCCGGGACGCACGTGCGTATGGCGCTGCAGCCGGCGCCGGCGAATACCGGCATTGTCTTCGTCCGCAGCGACGTACACGGAAACAATGTCGTTCGGGCCCATGCCGACGCCGTATCCGATACCCGCAACTGCACCACCGTTCGCAACCGGGCAGGGGTAGAGATCGCCACTGTGGAGCACTTGATGTCGGCCTGTGCAGGGCTTGGCATCGACAACCTGGTTGTCGAGCTCGACGGACCGGAAGTGCCCATTCTCGATGGATCGTCTGCGCCATTCGTGCAGACGCTGAAGAACGCCGGCATCAGACGCCAGCATGTGACACAGCCTACTATCCGAATCCTTGACGGGGTCGAGGTGCGCATGGGGGCCAAGTGCGCGGCCTTGCTGCCCGCTGATGGATTTGAGGGCCTGGATCTCGATGTCACGATCCGCTTCGCCGATCCGGCGATTGGCGTGCAGCGCCGGCGTGTGCGTCTGACCTCCGATACGTTCCTGACTGAGATCGCCGATGCGCGGACCTTTGGTTTTCTCGCCGACGCAGAAATCATGCGCGCGGCGGGTCTGGGCCGCGGCGCATCGATGGACAACACCCTGGTGGTGGATCGCGGACGCGTCGTAAATCCGGAAGGCCTGCGCTTCGACGATGAATTCGTCCGGCATAAGCTGCTGGACGCGATCGGAGACTTGGCCATGGCCGGCGCGCCGATTTGTGGCCGCTTTGTGGCTGACCAGCCGGGCCATGCGCTCAATGCGCGGCTGGTACGGGCTCTGCTGGACACGCCCGAAGCTTGGCGCTGGGAACATGGCGCGGTCGAAACGGTCCACGACGCTGAACCGGCGTTGGCCGCCGCCGGCTGATTTCCTGCTTCGTGCTACAGCCGCGGGCGCTTTGCGCCGCGCGCGCCATCCTGTATCAGCGGACGGCCGCGACCTGTCCGGCCCCCGTGCTGCAGCCAGAAGAGCCTTGCGAATGAACCCTCGACAGAAGCACCTCGCCCGCGCCGTCGCCATGGCGATGTTGGCGAGCGGAGTGGCCGCTTGCGGCGCTTTTGGCGCGCGCGACCGCACGGACGTGCAATATGTCGAAGAGCCGGTGGCGCAGCTCTACAATCGGGGCGGCGATTACCTGGACCGCCGCCGTTGGCCCGATGCGCTGCGCATGTTTGAGGAGGTCGAACGCCAGCACCCGTATTCCTCTTGGGCGCGCCGGGCGATGTTGATGGAAGCTTACGCGCACTATCAGGCGCGTCAGTACGATGACGCCATCGCCGATGCCGAACGCTTCATAGCTCTGCACCCAGGCAATGAGAGCGCGCCGTACGCTTACTATCTGGTGGCCATCTGCCAGTTCGAGCGCATTCTCGATGTAGGACGCGACCAAGCCACGACAGAGCGTGCGCTCAGTGCGCTGACAGACGTCGTACGGCGTTATCCGGAAAGCGCCTATGCGCGCGACGCCCGACTGAAGCTGGACATGGTCTATGACCAGCTTGCCGGCAAGGAGATGGAAGTGGGGCGCTTCTATCTCACGCGCGATCAGCATCTCGCGGCAATCAACCGGTTCCGCAACGTGATCGAGAACGAGAACTTCCAGCGCACGTCGCACGTGCCGGAAGCGCTTCACCGGCTGGTGGAAGCTTACTTGTCGGTCGGCATGATTGAGGAAGCTCAGCGCATGGCTGCGATCCTCGGACATAATTTCCCGGGCAACCAGTGGTACGAGCGCTCATACGCGCTGATGACCGATTCCGGCGTCGCGCCGGTGGCGCAGGAAGAGGCCGAGCGCCGCGGCTGGTTCGGCCGCACATTTGGGGCGATCTTCTAGACAGGCGTCAGGCGTCAGGTATCAGGTGTCCTCGAGTTGCTTGGCGCCCGATACGGGACACTGATGAGCAAACCCGTCGAAAAACTCACCGCGAAGGAAGCGGCCGCCGAGCTGGAGCGGCTCGCGGGCGAGATGGCACGACACGACAAGCTCTATTACGCACAGGCGACCCCGGAGTTGACCGACGCCGAGTATGACGCATTGCGACAACGCAATTCGGCGATCGAGGCGCGTTTTCCTGAACTGGTCCGCGAAGACAGCCCGTCCATGCGCGTGGGCGCAGCGCCCGCCGAGAAGTTCCGCAAAGTGCGCCACGGCGTGGCGATGCTCTCGCTCGACAATGCCTTCGATGCGGAGGACGTGGCGAATTTCGTCGCGCGCGTTCAGCGCCTCCTCAACTTAGCGGTGCCGCCGGCGTTCACTGCCGAGGCAAAGATCGACGGTCTTTCGGCCTCGCTGCGGTACGAGAACGGGCGCTTCGTGCTGGGCGCGACGCGCGGCGACGGACGCGAAGGCGAGGACGTCACGGCAAATCTGCGCACGATTGGCGACATCCCGCATGTTGTCAGGAACGCGCCGGCATTAATCGAGGTGCGCGGCGAGGTTTACATGGAGAAGGCGGCGTTCGCAAAAATGAACGCAAAGCTCGAAGCAGACGGCAAACAGACCTACGTGAATCCGCGCAATTCGGCGGCGGGCGCACTGCGTCAGCTCGATGCGAAAATCACCGCCACACGTCCCTTGCGTTTCTTTGCACACGGCTGGGGCGAGCTGTCGGAGCCGCTGGCCGAAACCCAGTACGATGCGATGCGCCGGCTGGAGCAGCTCGGATTTCCCATAGCCGGAATCCGGCGCGCGGCGAGTGCTCAACAATTGCTGGATCAATATGAGCGCATCCTCGCCGGCCGGCAAAAACTCCCGTATGAGATCGACGGCGTTGTCTACAAGGTCGACTCGCTGGCGCTGCAGCAGAGGCTGGGCTTTGTCTCGCGCAGCCCGCGCTGGGGCATCGCGCATAAGTTTGCGGCCGAACAGGCGCAGACGACGCTCGAAGGCATCGACATCCAGGTGGGGCGCACCGGCGCCCTGACGCCAGTGGGCCGATTGAAGCCGGTGTTTGTCGGCGGCGTCACGGTGACCAACGTGACGCTGCACAATCCCGACTACATTGCCGGTGTCGGCGCCGACGGCTCGCCGATCAGGGGCGGCAAGGATCTGCGCATCGGCGACACGGTGACAGTGCAGCGTGCGGGCGACGTTATTCCGCAGATTGTCGACGTTCTGTTGGAGAAGCGGCCCCGGGGCGCGCGGCGCTACCAGTTTCCGGAGCTCTGTCCGTGTCCACTAAAGACGCCGGTGTCGGCGGAAGAAGGCAGCGTGCGGCGATGCTCGGGCGAATTCGCGTGTCCGTTTCAGCGCATCGAGCATCTGCGCCATTTTGTGTCGCGGCGCGCACTGGACATCGAAGGGCTCGGCATCAGGCAGATTGAGGAGATGTTCGAACTGGGCTGGATTGCGGAGCCGGCCGACATCTTCAAGCTGAAAGACCATGCCGCTGAGCTTCGAGAGCGCGAAGGGTACGGAGAAAAGAGCGTCGCCAATTTGCTGGCGTCGATCGACGCCCGGCGCGAAGTTGAGTTGTCGCGGTTTATTTATGCGCTCGGCATCCGCGACATCGGCGAAACAACGGCCGGCGTGTTGGCCCGGCGCTTCGAGACCTGGGAGAACTTTCGGGCGGCGGTGGACAGCGCCGTCGCCGCCCGGCCTGGCGAAGCGTATGAGGAACTGGGGCTGATCGAAGGCGTCAGCGAAAACGCGCTCGTTAATTTGGTCGCGGCGGCGGGCGCGCTGAAGCCGCCGCCGGATGATCTATTCGATGCCGGCGAAGCGCCGAAAATCAAAGGGGTCAGCGGCAAAGCGTGGGCTGCCCTGATTGGGCATTACGGCTCGCTAAGCGAAGCGATTGCAGCAGTGAAAAAGGCGGCAAGAGACGCGCCGGGCGAGGACTATTTCGAATTGGCGCGCGTTGACGGCGTCGGGCCGGTGGCGGCAGGCCATCTCGTGAAGTTTTTCGCCGAGAAGCACAATCGCGCGGCGCTGGAGCGGCTGCTGAAGCAGGTTACGCCCAAGGCGGCGCCGCGTGTGGTGCGCTCCAGCAAGGTGGCGGGCATGACCATCGTATTCACCGGCACGCTGGAACAGATGACGCGCGATGAAGCCAAGGCCCGCGCGATCGCGCTCGGCGCCAAGGT
>CAZHWA010000138.1:0-5979 GCA_964536175.1 uncultured Terricaulis sp.
GGCGCTCGTTTCGTTCTCAAAGTGTGGGTGGAACCATCTATGTCAAATGTGTTCTGCGCGCCACTGTGGCGAACCCGCGCAATTCACTCATGACACCGGTAGCAGTCGGGCCTGCATACCTGCAATCCGCCCGGTGCACGCTGGGGGAGGGCGGCGAGCGTGGCGCGGGCTGGGTTCACGCCGGCTGCGCCCCGGTCCACTCCGCCATGATCCCGTCCAGCACAGAGAGCGGCACGGCGCCATTGGCAAGCATGGTGTCGTGGAAGGACTTGAGATCGAAGCGTTCGCCGCGCGCGCCCTGTGCACGGGTCCGCAGCCGGTTGATCTCCTGACGGCCGACCATGTAGCTGCAGGCTTGGCCTGGCCAGACGCAGTAGCGTTCGATCTCGGTGGCGACCGAACTCTCTCGATCGCCGGTCGCTTCCATCATGGACGCGATCGCCTGTTCGCGGCTCCAGCGCAGGTGATGGATGCCGGTGTCGCAGACGAGGCGTGAAGCGCGGAAAGTCGCCGATTGTAGATAGCCAAGCCGCCCAAGCGGATTCTCGTCGTAAACGCCGAGTTCGTCGGCAAGCTGCTCCGCATAGAGCCCCCAGCCCTCGCTAAATGCTGAGAAGCCCAACATCGCGCTGCGGATGAAGGGAATGGCGCCGGACTCCTGCTGGATCGAGATCTGCCAATGATGGCCGGGCACCCCTTCGTGGTAGTTCAGGGTGGGCAAGGTGAAGCGTGGCCACTCCGCCGTGTTGCGCAGATTGATGTAGTAGGCGCCAGGCCGTGAACCGTCTAGCGCCGCGCGTTGATAATAGCCGCCTGGCGCGCCGGCTTCGGTGGTCGCAGGCACGCGCCGTATCTCCAGCCGCGCCTGCGCCAGCGTATTGAAGGCCTGTGGCATGAGCGCCTCGATTTGGCGTGTTTGCGCATTGAGATCGGCTAGGATCTGCGACCGGCCCTGGTCGGTGTTCGGATAAAGCTGATCCGGTCGTTGTGAGAGCGTTCGCACGCGTTCTGCGACGCTGCCGCGCGACAGGCCTTCACCGCGAAGGATCGTGTCCATTTCCGAGTGGAACTGCGCGACTAATTCAACCCCCATGTTGTGGATTTCATTGGGGGACATGGTCGTTGTGGTGCGGCTGCGTAGCGCAGCGGCGTACATCTCCGCGCCTTGCGGCAAGCGCCAGACGCCCGCCTCGTGCGCCGCGCGCGGACGCACCGCGCGAAGCGCGTCAATCTGACGACCATAGGCGGGGAGCACGGCGTCGCGCACCATGCTCTCGGCGCGCGCGATGTAAGCGTTGCGGTCGGAGGCCGATATCTCCTGGACTTGCGGCAAGCGGCGCGCCAACGTTTGCACCAGCACAGTTTGTTCGGGCGCGCGCGACGCGAAAGCGCTCAGCTGCTCTAGCGCCCGGTCGATGGCGAAATCCGGCGGAATTACGCCGCGCCCCGCATCCTCAGCGACGATCGCCGTCTGCTGGTCGAGCACGCGCGCAAACTCATTGAGGCGCGCGAGGTAGGCCTCGGCCTCGTCCCGGTTGCGCAGCGGGTGCTGGGCGTCCATGAAATCCGGCAGGTTTCGATAAGCGCCGGTTAGCTGCGTCACGACGTACGGCGCGCCGGCCCCGCCGCCGACTTCGAAAGCGGAGTTCGCGACGCTGTTTTCCCATGACGTGAGGACAACATCGTATGTCACCCGGTCGCGCGGCGCGAGCCAGTCACGGTTGATCGTACGCAGTTCGTACAATGACACCTGCATCTCGGTGTGTGCTGCGCGATCGGCTTCTTTCGAGGCGTCGCTCAGCTTATCGATGAAGCGATAGCCGGCGCGCTCTTCGCTGAGGCCCAGACTGGTGCAGCGCTCCGGCGAGCGGTGCAAGGCCTTGGCGACGGCGTCGTCGAGTATGGCGTGCATGCGCGCGCCCCAGTCCGTCGTCGCGGGGGCGGGGGCGACGCTGCTGGCGCATCCGGAGAGCAGTGCAGCGCCAGCCGCGCCGGCGCCGAGCAGGGCGCGTCGAGAAATGTTCATGCGGATGTCCCCTCAGAGTCGGTTCCATTCTAGGAGTGCGGCGGCAAACAGCTCAATGCCGCTTTCACAACGCCTATAATTTTAGTCCCGCGACCACCGGCACATGATCGCTCGGCCGCTCCCACGAGCGGCAGGGCACGTGAATCTCGAACGCGTCGGCGCGCGAGAAGGCCGCCACGTCGGCGGTCGCCCAGATATGATCGAGGCGGCGGCCGCGATTGTTCTTGGTCCAATCGGGGCTTCGATAGCTCCACCAAGTGAAGAGCTTTTCCGGATCCGGGCGATGTGCGCGCGCGAGGTCGACAAAGCCGCCCGAGGCCCTGACCGCCTCCAGGCGCGATGTTTCTGCGGGCGTGTGACTGACTACCTTCAACAGTTGCTTGTGGCTCCAGACGTCGTGCTCGCCGGGGGCGACATTGAGATCGCCCACCAGCACAGTCGGGGCGGCGCCTGCGCGCCCCTTGTAGAGCCGCTTCATGCGGTCGAGCACGTCGAGCTTGTGCTTGAACTTCGGATTGACGGCCGGGTCCGGTTCATCGGCGCCGGCCGGCACATAGAGATTGTGCACCTCGATTCCGTCGACTTTGGCGGCGGCGATGCGCGCTTCACTTTTCGGGCAGATGCGGGGCGCCTCGACTGGCTCGAGTTTGAGTTTCGAGACGATGGCGACGCCGTGCCAGCCCTTCTGGCCGACCACGTGCATGTGACGGTAGCCCGCTTGCCGGAAGGCCTTGGCGGGGAACTCGCCGTCGCGGCACTTGATCTCCTGCAGGCACAGGACGTGCGGACGCGCCTCAGCCAGGAAACGGCGCACGGTCTCGATTCGAAGCCGCACGGAATTGATGTTCCAGGTCGCGATTCGCAGCATGTGGTGTGTTTCGCGCGAGCGGCGCGCAAAATGAAGGAGGCCCGGCGTGCATTCAGCAGCCGGGCCTCGCAAAAGCGCCTTGAGGGGGGCGCAGGGCCGGCAGGGGATGTCCGGCGCCACGGCCGCCGCGCTGGATCCGTCAGCGGGGGGACGACGCTATCCAGGGGGATGAGCGGCGACCGCTCGTTGTATGTACGCCACAGAAGCGAAAAATTCAAGGCAAAGACAGGGAAAGTCCTTGCCTTTGCGACGAACTAGCGTCTGCGGCCCCGGCTGGCAACGTCGGGCAGACGGAACAGGTCCGAATCCAGGCTGGCCGGTTCGGTGACGTTCGAGAGGGTGACGCGGGTGCGTGCGCCAGTGGCGTCGATCACGTCCCAAGAGCGCAGTGCGCCGTCGTTGAACTGAAGCGTGATCTGGCCGTCCATGTGCCCGGCGCGATCGCGCAGGGTAATCATGCGCCACGGGCCTGCGCTGGAGACGCGCAACACGCGCGCCTGGCTTTCCAAGTCAATGCTCGATCCAAGGATGAGATTGAGCGGTGTCGAGCGCAGCGGGGTGCGTTCGGTGGTGCGCAATTCATTGTCGCGCACGGCGACTACGCGCCCGTCCGACACCACCAGGAGCTGGGCCGGGGGATCGTATTCGAACCGCATGCGGCCGGGCTTCTGGATATAGACCGTGCCGACGGCCCGCCCGCCGCCGGGCGAGCTTTGAGTAAAGCGGGCCTGCAGGCGCGCGAACGAATTCAGATAGCGGTTGGCCATGGCGAGCGCCTGGTCGCGTTCGGCCCCCTGCAAAACAACGGGCGTGGTCTGCGCCAGCGCGCTTGGCGCCAGAGCAAACGAGGCAAGTCCCATCAGGGCGGTGCGTCTCAACATGATCGTCATGTGCCGCAAACGCATGGCGGAAAAAAGGGTTCGGCTTGCCCAGAAATAGTCATTTCGCTTCAGCCCAGGTTCATCGCGCCGCCCGAAAGCGCTTGCTTTGGCCGGCAAGAGCAGGCTTGAGCTGACCCACAATGTCGCGGGGGAGCGGGGCATGTTCGGCGATATGAACCGGGAGCTGCCGTCGATCGGCTGGGCGGGGTTCCTCGACACTGAGGCGCTGATCCAGTCTTTCGCGGCGCTGGTGTTGGCGACCTTCCTCGGCGCGGTGATCGGCTTCCACCCAACGACGCGTCGTTCCATCGACACGCGCGAAGAAGCCGAGCTGCCGAAAGTCTCGATCATGTACGCGCTGATCGGCGCGGTGATTGGCGAGATCGTGCTCGAGTACGGGATCGTCGTCGGCTTCGTCATATTCGGCCTTGGCGGCCTGATGCGTTTCCGCACCGAAGCCTCTTCGACGCGCGACACCGGCCGGCTGATTGTGGTCACGCTGATCGGCCTCATCGCCGGATTGAACCTGCCGCACTTCGCCGTGCTGGCGACGGCGTTCGCCTGGACGCTGATCTTTCTGTTGGAAGGCCGGCCGGTGTGTCAGCTCGAAGTGCACGAGATTCCGAAGGGGCGCGTCGCCGACGCCGCGCAAGCGTATCGCAAAGTCTTGGCCGAACTCGGCTGCACGCTGATCAACGAAGACAAATCCTTCTCCAAGAGCCGCATCGATTACGTGTTCCGCGCCCCGCGCAACGCTGGCCAGGAGGAGTTGCATCAGGCGCTGTGCGCGCGCGTGCCGGCCGACGTGCGCGGCGAGATCGATTGGGAAGTGGAGTAGGGCAGGGCGCAAAGTGCGCCGCCTTGTTTTTCCGCAAAAAAGTTCCATGTTGATGAAGAGCATGCGCGTATCGAGCGCGCCCGCTCGTCAGCAGCAAAGGATCGATCATGGCGCGCACCAAGTTCGCCGCCGGCCAACGCGTCGCGCTGGTGGGGCAACGTAGCTTCGGAACGCCGCGCGCCGTTTTTCGCATCGTCACGGCGCTGCCTACGGAAGCCGGCCCGCAGCAATATCGCGTACGCAGCGACGGCGAGATGCACGACCGGGTCATCGACGAAGTGCGGTTGGAGGCGCTCACCCATGACTGACACGTTTCACAGCAGGCAGGCCGCGGCGCAGGCGCCGCAGGTGGAATACAAGACGGTGAAGTACCGCCCGGCGCAGGAACATCTGGTGCGCAGGCTCGGCGAAGCGCTGGTTGTGCACTGGGACGCGCTGCCGGACGAGTTGCAGGATCTGCTGATCGACCAGGCCGCCGTGGTGGAGGATCGCGAAGAGGCGCCGCACACGACCGGCGATATCGAAGCTTTCCTGCGCACCGTGAAGCTAGCGGCGATCGCCAAACCGGCGCCGGCCAGCGAAGCCTAGCGCCGCGCCCGATGTTTTTTCGCCGCCGCCCTCGCTGCGGCGGCGCACGCGCCCTATATCCCCGCCATCGATCCTCGTCGCGTTACGCCCTGATCCCTCGCGCTCGCGCCGGATTGCCGTTTCTCTTCGATTTCGACGCCTGCCGTGGAAGGTCCACGCGGGCCAGGCTTCATCAAGGAGACGGCGCATGGCTGTCGGTACTGTCAAGTTTTTCAATGCGCAAAAAGGGTTTGGCTTCATCGCTCCGGACAGCGGCGGCAAGGATGTGTTCGTGCACATCTCCGCGGTTGAGCGTTCGGGCCTGAGCGGGCTCGCAGACGGGCAGAAGGTCAGCTTCGATCTCGAGCGCGACCGCCAGGGCCGCGACTCGGCGGCGAATTTGAAAGCGGTCTAAGCCGGTCCCTTTTTTCGATTTGGATGGGGCGCGCAGCTTCGGCTTCGCGCCCTTTTCTTGTGCGCGAGGCTGAACCTGAATCGGGTGTCTATCCACGTTTTGACGTGGAATTTGGAACCTCCCTTGTCGCGCATTGAGCGGAGCGGACGATGATGCAGGATGATGATGCTGACGAGTTGCTGTTCACGCTGACCGAAGCTGAGTGGGATGCTTTCGTGAAGCGGGATCCGCCGGCGCCGAACGCGAAGCTCAGGGCGCTACTCGCGCGCACGCCGATCTGGGATCGATCGTAATCCGTTTGGCTCGTCATTCCGGGGCATCGCGCAGCGATGAACCCGGAACCCAGGGGCAAGCGACGAGTCGGCCGCCCCTGGATTCCGGATC
>CAZHWA010000139.1:0-4958 GCA_964536175.1 uncultured Terricaulis sp.
CATCACCAGGGAGCGCGTCGTGTTGAGCTGGTGGCGCTCGCTTTCCTGCTGCGCGCCGACGAGCACCGTCATCGCCGATAGCACGCCGGTCACCACAAGCAGAAAACAGGTGAACACGACGGCGCGCGCCGGCAGCCCTTTCGGGCGGCGTAACATCGCACTGCCGAGAAGCGGTTCCATGAACGCCGGCCTTTGCGCACGCACGTGTGCGCATCAACCTTTGCAGCGCATTGGTTATGACGAACTGAAAGGAATTGAATAAACACGCACGTCTCGTATGCATTCGAGACGGCAACCGTTTCTAAAGGTCCGCTAATCGGCGTTTACGCTGATGCTTAAGTTGTACCGGGGCGGCGTAAGAAAACATAATACGCGCCCTCGCCGCCGTGCTTGCGATGGGCTGGGGCAAAGCCGGAAACCATCGCGCGCAGGTCGCTCTCAGCCAGCCACTCCGGCAGGCGTTGTTTAAGTACGCCTTGCCCGGCGCGCCCTACGCCGGTGACTACGATAACAGTGCGCGCGCCCTGCATCTGAGCCACATGGAGAAAGCGGCCGAGTGCAGCGCGGCCGGTTACTTGGTTGTGTCCGTGCAAGTCCAGTATGGCCGCAATTTCCAGCTTGCCGCGGCGCACCCGCTTCTCAGCACCGCGGTTCTGCGGCGCCGGGGAGGCGGCCGGCCGGGGGCTCGGTTGATTTGCGGGCGGAGCTGACGGGCGTGGACGGGCCGATGGCGGTCGGGGCGCCGCCGGCGGCGGCTCCGAGTCCACCGCGAGCGTCCGCAACCGCGGCTTTACCCTGGCGGTAACTCGCCGCCAGAGTTCCTTTTCGTCGTCGTTGAGGCTGCGGCCCCGCTTGCTCACGCGGCGGCGACGCGGGCCAGACGCCAGTTCGGATCGGGAGAGCGAATGTTGCGCTCGAAGGTCCATTTCTCACGCGCGTCGCGGACGCCATGGGCGCCTTCCGCAAGCTCGGCTTCGAAGCGCACGGTCACGCGCGCCGTCTCGCCCTGCAACTGGGCGTCGATGATTTCCGCAGACTTGAGCCGCACCAGCTCCGAGCCCGCACCGCCGTTCTCGTCGCGCGCGTCGATCGCGTCGGCGTAGGAATCGAACACCCGGGACGTAAGCAAATCCCGCAATGCGTCGCGGTCGCCCTTGGCGAACGCATTTACAATCAGCTCATAGGCGCTCCGCGCGCCTGAGACAAAATGCTCGGAATCGAAGCTTGGGTCGGCGCGAACGATGGACATCAGCCCTTCGCTGGCCGGTCCGCCCGCGGCAATGCCGGCGCGCTGGGCTTGCGGTGGCCGCTCGGGCTGCAGTTCGCCTTGCGCCGGGGCCGGATGTGGCTCCGCCGGGCGTTCGGCCCCGGTGCGGCGGCCTAACGTGGTATAGAGCCGGAACAGAACGAAGCCGGCAATGAACGCGAGAACGAGGATTTGGATGAGGCCGTCGTTCAATCTCTTGCTCCAGCAGGTCCGCGACAGCGGATGGTGCACAGCCTGTTAAGATAGTGCCAAAGCCGCCCCTTCGCCACTACGGGCGCGTTGGCGCCGGGGCGCCCGCATGGTAGCGGCGATAGGTCAACAGAACGAGATGGCGCCATGAACACTCATCCAGCGCCCGATGGCGCACAGACGCCAGCCGATTCCCCGCATCTGCGCGTGCTGGCCCAGTATGTGAAGGAACTGTCATTCCGAAATGGCGGCGCAGCCATGATGCATGGCTACGACGTCGAGCCCACGATCGACATGGGAGTAGAGGTAAAATCGCGCCCCATGGGAGAAAAAGGCGACGCCTTCGAGGTGGACCTCTGCATTAACGTCGCGGCCAAGCGCGCCGAAACGGCGATGTTCTCAGTAAGCCTTGTTTATTCGGGGCTCTTCCAATTCGTCAGCGTGCGGCCGGATGACGTCGAGCCGCTGATCTGGATCGAGTGTCCCCGCCTGCTTTTTCCGTTCAGCCGGCAAATCCTGGCGGAGATCACGCGGGAGGGCGGCTATCCGCCGCTCCTGATCAACCCGATCGATTTTACCCCACTCTACTGGGCCGAGCTGCGCGAACGTCAGAGCCGCGCGCCGACGACCGGCGGCGAAATTCCGCTTTCGCAGGGGTCGTGACGTCTAGCCGGCGATTTTGCGCCACAGCGCATTTGGGCCGAGCCCCGCGACAAATGCTGCGTGCGCCACTCTTTCTTCTTCGGTAGCGCGCGGCGCCAAGGGCGTAGGCCGAGGGCGGCGCCGCACGAATTGCAGCGGACGCAGCACGGAAGCGTTTTCGACACTCGCTTCGACCGCATCGAAGGCCAGGCGCTGCTCGCGCCCGCCTCTCAACTGGAGATAGACCTCCGCAAGAATGCGCGCGTCAATGAGCGCGCCGTGACCGCCGGGGCCCTTGCGCGCAGCGAGATCGAAACCGTAGCGGTCGAGCTGGTAGCGCTTGGCCAGCGCATCCAGCGAACATGAGGCGCCGGGGAAGCGCTTGCGGGCGATCAGCAAGGTGTCGACGAAACGCTCCGCTGGAATGGAAGCGCGCCCGCAGCGCGCCAGTTCGGCAGTGATGAAACCCTGGTCGAACGCGGCATTGTGCGCCACCAGCGGCGCCTCGCCGACGAATTCCAGAAACTCCTCCACGACCTCCGCGAAGCGCTTATGCTGGGTCAGAAACTCACGGGTAAGCCCGTGCACGCGCACGACCTCTTCCGGCACGGACCGTTCCGGATTGAGGTAGACATGATACTCGCGGCCGGTTCGCTCCATATTGACGATTGCGACGCAGCCGATTTCGACGATGCGGTCGCAGAACTCCGCTTCGGCATGTTCGGCGAAAACACCGGTGGTTTCCGTATCGAAAACGATCTCGCGCATGAAAACGGCGCTAATCTGCTTCGCGCAGCGCGTCCAGCACCGCCCTGACCTGCGCACGCGTCGCCTCGAACGAGCCGCCTGTATCGATGACAAAATCCGCCTTGGCCCGCTTCTCGGCATCCGGGAGCTGGCGCGCCAGCAGGCGCGCGAACTTCTCTTCGCTCATGCCGGGCCGCGACAGGACACGCGCCCGCTGTACGTCCGTCGGCGCAGACACGACGACGACTTTGTCCACCCCCTCCCCACCGCCCGATTCAAGCAGTAGCGGGATATCCAGTACGACAACCGCAGCGCCGGCGGCGCGCTGGCCCGCCAGAAACTGGGTTTGCGCTTGGCGTACGAGCGGGTGCACGATGGACTCCAGCTGGCGCAGCGCCCCCGGATTACCGACGACTCTGGCCGAAAGCGCGGCGCGATCGATAGCGCCACCGCGGACCACGCCCGGGAAAGCCGACTCAACGGCGCTCACTGCCGCGCCGCCGGGCGCGTAAAGCGCATGCACCGCCGCGTCCGAATCGAACGCCGGCGCGCCTTCCTCGGCAAACATCCGGGCGACAGTGGACTTGCCCATGCCAATTGAGCCGGTGAGGCCAAGCACGATCATGACAGCGCCATTTCCAGGCGGGTTCGCGCCCGGTCCACATCCGGCTTGACGCCATGCCAGAGCTCGAATGACAGCGCACCTTGATGGATCAACATGCCCAGGCCGTCGATGGCGGTTAGTCCCCTCGCGCGAGCCGATTTCAGGAAAGGCGTTTCGAGTGGACGATAGACTATGTCCACAACAATGGCGTTGTGCCTGCAGCGGTGAAGCGGCCATTCGACGCTTGGCGAACGACTCATGCCAAGCGGCGTGGCCTGTACGATGAGGTCGGCCCGCTCGAACGCCGCCCCCAGGTCGTACCAGTCGCCCACACCAGTATGGCTCAGCTTTTTGGCGAGCGTCTCAGCGCGCGCCGCTGTGCGGCTTGCGATGGTGATAGAAATGCCGTGCTTTGGACTTGGCCGAAGCGCGCGCGCAATTCCCTCCGCAGCGCCGCCGGCGCCTAGAATCAACGCCTCCGAGACACGCATCGGCCAGTCGGAAGCGGCCTCGGTTAGCGCGTAGAGAAAACCCTCGCCATCGGTATTGTACGCTGACAGCGAGCCATCTTCTTCCCAGCGCAAGGTGTTCACGACAGGACACGCGCACCTATCCGCTGCAATGGCAGCCGCTTCCTTATGCGGCGCAGTTACATTCATACCCGCAAATTGCGTCAGTGCACGAATAGCCGCCACCGGATCGTCACTGCGCAGCAGGCAGGCTTCATACGACGCGTCGAGACCATGGTCCTCAATCCAACCGGCGTGCATTAGCGGCGACAGCGAATGACCGACCGGATCGCCAATGACGGCATAACGCTTCGTCATCTCGGGGCAATCCCGTGTTCGCGTAGGCAGGCCAACAACGGCAACAACTGCAGACCCAGCACGGAGAAGAAGTCGCCTTCCACGGCTTCAAACAATTGTGCGCCCAGACCTTCGAGCTGATAAGCGCCTACCGAGAGCAGCGCGCTCCGATCGGCGCGGGCAAGATACTCGTCCAGGAACGAGTCGGAAAAAGCGCGCATCGTCAGCCGCGGCGTATCGACGTGCCGCCAGATCACTTTGCCTTCACGGGTCACGGCCGCAGCCGTGATGAGCTCGTGCGTGCGGCCGCGCAAGCGTAACAGGTGTTCGCGCGCATCGGCCAGATCCGTAGGTTTGTCGAGCACCTCGCCATCCACCGCCAGCATCTGATCGGCGCCGATCACATACGCCGCACGGTCTGCCGGTATGGATAGCGCTTTGAGCTCTGCAAGCGCGCTGGCCTGGTCGCGCGGGAGCATGCCTTCTATCCGGAAGCGCGTCTTGGCTGCATCCTCGTCCATCCGCGGCGTTACCGACTCAAAGGTAAGACCAGCCATTTCGAGCATGCGCCGGCGCGCAGCACTGCTGGAAGCTAGAATAAGGCTCACGCTTCGCGATGCTCCGCGAGAAGATTGAGAACCGCGGCGGCCGTTTCCTCGATCGAGCGGCGGGTGACGGCGATCGTCGGCCAGCCCTCACGCTC
>CAZHWA010000139.1:4968-5966 GCA_964536175.1 uncultured Terricaulis sp.
GGCGGATGTGGATAAGGCGGTCTGCAGAAATGAGCAGGCCGACTACCGGCGGACGATCGGTAACGAACAGCTCGGGCGGAAGCGCGACATTCGGGACGAACGGGACGTTCGCAGCCTTTACGCCGCGATGTGCAAGATAGACGCTCGTCGGCGTCTTTGAGGTGCGGCTGACGCCAACCAGGATGACGTCCGCATCCTTGAGCTCGACAACTTGTTGGCCATCGTCGTGGTCCATGGCGAAGTCGAGCGCGTCGATACGCTTGAAATACTCGGCGTTGAGCTTGCGCGCCGCGCCTACCCGGTGATTGAGTTCCTGACCGAGGTACCGCGAGGTGACATCCAGCACGGGGTCCAATACGGCGACGCAGGGAATGCCCATCTCCTTGCAGCGCTGCTCCAACAGGGCCCGATGATCCAGATTGGAGAGGGTGAACATGACCACCCCAGGCGCCGCCTCGATCTCCCGGACCACCCGCTCGAGCTGCCGGATGGAACGGACCAGAAAATAGGAGTGTTCGATCGGCAGGATGTTGTCGAACTGGGCGCAGGTCGCGCGCATCACGCCCGCCAGTGTCTCGCCGGTGGAGTCCGAGACGAGGTGGACATTGAAATAGGTCGCCAAGCGTTCTCGCATCGCGGCTCGAATATCAGCGCAAGACCGGTTGTGAACAAGCTGTTGGCGAAGGGTCTTTTGGCGCGCTGGGCAGCGCCCGGGCCCTGGTTTCCCCTCGCCGCATGCGCGATTCCTCCCCCTCCTCTCCACAGCGCGACAACGTGTGCACAAGCGAATCGCGGCCGAATCGTCTGCCGCTTAAGACTTTGGTGCGGCTGGGATTCTCGATGCCGGGCGATGGGAAGTTCTGTGGGGATTATCTGTGGACCGCGGCGATGTTCCGCTTTCCATATCGCCACAACAATGAGTCCTCCTTAATCAGGATCAGATTCTAGTTTGGAAGGATGAAATGATCGAACCGGGAAACCTTCCTCCGCTCTTGCGC
>CAZHWA010000140.1:0-5964 GCA_964536175.1 uncultured Terricaulis sp.
TTGACGATGTCGGCCGCGTTCTGCACGGCGAACGTCGCCGACGAGCAGGCGACGTTCATGTCGTAACCGAAGCCGCCGGCGCCTAGCGCGTTCTGTACTTCGATTGCGAGCGCGGGGTAGGGCCGCTGCAACGACGAACATGAGCAGATCACAGCGTCGATAGCGGCTGGGTCGCGATCGGCGCGCTGCAGCGCTTCTTTGGCGGCAGCAACCGAGACTTCCGCCATGATCGAGATCTGGTCGTTCGGCCGCTCGGGGATGTCGGGCGCCATGCGGTCGACGTCGAGCATGCCCTTCTTGTCGAGCACGTAGCGGTGCTTGATGCCGGAGGCCTTCTCGATGAATTCGACGCTCGAAGGCAGCAAGGGCGTCAGCGCGCCGGACTCGATCTCGGCGGCGTGCTCGCGATTGTAGCGGTCCACATAGGTATTGAAGCTGGCAACCAGCTCGGCGTTGGAAATCGAATGCGGCGGCGTATAGAGGCCGGTCGCGGAAATGGCGGCGGTCAAGGCTGTTTCCTCAACGGGGCGTTCGGGCCCCCTTAACGCGCTTAACCGCCAGTCCCGGCGAGCGTCAACGGCTTATACCCGTCAGCGCGGCCTTGGCGATGACGGATCGTATTCCAGCGCCCGGCGGATGACTTCTTCGGTTTCTTCGATACAGGCGGCCATTTCGGCCTCCGGGATGGCGCGATCCTCGCATGCCAGGCGCGCGCGCTCCTCGATGGATTGCTGCGTTGCGCAGCCCGCCGCCGCTATCATTGCGGCGGCAATGAGCCACATGACGGTACGCAAAGTCTTCTTCTCCCCCTGTTGACCGCCACAAGATAGCCGTGGGGCGGCGCACGCCAAGCCTTCAGGCGTCGCGCGCAGGCAGCAGCAGCCATGGCGGCGGATCCAGCCGCACATCCTTGCCATCCGCCGTCAACGATGCGCCGGCGTCGGCGGCGGCGAGCGCGCGGTCAAGGCGCAGCAGCGCGATGGCGCGCCCCTCTACGCCGCTGCGCACGCTGCCAAGTTCGGCTACCCCGGCAATGATCTTGGCGCCGTAGGCCGGCGGCGCGCCATCGAAAACGATGGGGCAGAATTTTTTGCGCGTCGTGGCGCGCCGTTTCATGCGGCTCACATTCTCCTGACCGACGAAACAACCCTTCTGAAAATCGACGCCGTTGAGTTCTTCGAGCAGGCCTTCGAGCGCGAACACCTCCTCCGGCGCCGCGTCGCGGGCGAGGTCCGGCACGCCAAGCGCGATGCGGCGCGCGTCGAATGCTGTGTTTGCATCGACCGTGTCCTGCTCAGGCGGTGAGGAATTGACCTCCCGATAGCCCAAGGCGCCGTCGGGAAAGCGCGGATCGGCCACGGCTCCTGCAAACGCTTTTTCCGCGAAGAGAACCGGAAACCGATCTGTCACGTCCTCAAGCGCGACGTCTGCGCGCAGCCTGTACATGCTGAGGCGGCCCATGAGGTCCGCGCCGCGCGAGCGGTCGGTCTCGAGTATGACGCCATCGTCATCGCGCCAAAGCAGCATGTCGGCGAGGATTTTGCCTTGCGGCGTCAGCAGCGCCCCGTAGAGCACGCCGGCCTGCGCCAGTTTCTCGACGTCCTGAGTGAGCAGGTTGTCCAGAAAGCTCGTCGCATCGGCGCCGCTTACGCGGATGAGCGCACGGTCAAGTCGAACGGGCATGCGTTCCACTTGGCTCGCGCGCGGAAAACCTGCAAGAGCCGGCGCGGCGGCTTGGATCGTTCACTTGGCTTTTACGCCTGTGAAGCCTAACCCGGCGCCGATGTCCTGGGTGGTCTTCCTTGCGCCCGCCGACCTCGGCGAGGCGGTGCTCGCCAGCGGCGCGGTGGCGCACGCTTTGCGCGACCCGGGCGACACGCTCACCATTGTCGGCAGCCCCGAGGTGGCTACGCTTTTTCGTGCTGCGCCAGCGGCCAGGATCGTCATGGCCAAGAACCTGCCGTTACAATTCGCGGTAAGTGCGCGGCTGCAACCGGCGCGCTGTGACGTGCTTGTCGACGGTCTGGCCGGCCTCGCTGGCCGCATCATCCCCGCGCATGTTCGCATCAAGCTGGGCGAAGCGCCGGTGTTGCAGCATCGCGTCGAGGCGTGGGCTGAAGCGGCTGGCGCCGCGCGGCCGCTCGCACCCAGGATTTGGCTCGACGCCGCCGCACGTCAGGCGGCCGCGGCGGCGACGCCGGGCGCCGGACCCTTGCTCGCACTGGCGCCGGGAGGCGTCGAAGCCGACAAGCGTTGGCCGGCCGAACGCTTTGCTGCGGTGGCGCGCAGGCTGTCGAGCGGACCGCTCGCAGGCGCTGAGGTCGTTGTGCTCGGCGCGGCTGTGCGCGACGCACCGATCGCACGGGAGATCGTGTCAAGTCTGGATGCGGACGGCGTGATAGCGCGAGATCTTGGAACCGGCCTGGATTTGCTGGCTTGCGCCGCGCTGCTCGAACGCGCGACGCTCTGCATTGGCAACGATAACGCCTTGACCCACCTTGCCGCGGCGATGGGCGCGCCGACATTGACGCTGTTCGGCCCCACCGACGAGCGCATTCGCGCGCCATTCGGCCCGCGCGCTCGCACCCTGCGCGGACGCAGCCTCGACCGCATTGCAGCATCGCCCGCGCTGGACGCCGGCGCAGCGATGGGCGACATCAATATCGACGCGGTCGAGTCGGCTGCGCTCGACCTGCTGCGCGCGGGAGGATTGAAATGACGACGTTCGACCTCATCGTGCGCGGCGGAACCATCGTCAATCATGCCGGTGCAGGCGCTGGCGACATCGGTGTCGTTCGCGGAAAGATAGCCGCCATCGGCAATCTGGCTCAGGCGTCGGCGGGCGAGGTGTTCGAGGCGGCCGGACTCCACGTCTTGCCGGGCGTCATCGATACCCAGGTGCATTTTCGCGAACCGGGCAACGAACACAAAGAGGATCTGGAAACCGGCACGCGTGCGGCGGCGCTCGGGGGCGTGACGGCGGTGTTCGAGATGCCGAACACCGCGCCGCCGACAACAAGCGTCGACGCGCTTCAAGATAAGCTGGAGCGCGCCAAAGGCCGCGCCCATGTCGACCACGCCTTCTATGCCGGCGCGACGCACGAAAACGCCGAGCAGCTCCCGGAGTTGGAGCGCACGCCAGGCTGCTGCGGCATCAAGACGTTCATGGGCTCTTCGACTGGCACGCTGCTGGTTGGCGACGACGCAGGTCTCGATCGGATCCTAAAAAACCTGACGCGGCGCGGCGCGTTCCATGCCGAAGATGAGAACCGGCTCAACGCGCGCAAACAGCTGGCCCGCGAGGGCGATTGGTCCAGCCACCCCGAAGTACGCGACGATCAGGCGGCGCTGCTCGCGGTACAGCGCCTTGTCGACGCCGCGCGCAAGCACGGCAAACGCGTGCACGTGCTGCACGTGTCTTCGGCCGTAGAAATGGCGTTTCTGGCGACGGCTAAAGACGTGGCCAGTGTCGAAACGCTGCCGCAATTCCTGACCTTTGAGGCGCCCGGCGTCTACGAACGTCTTTCCGGCATGGCGCAAATGAATCCGCCGATCAGGTACGCGGCGGATCGTGCGGCGCTCTGGTCGCTTGGCATCGCCCAGGGCGTTGTCGATGTTCTCGGCACCGATCACGCGCCGCATACGCGCGAAGAAAAAGCGCAACCCTATCCGAAATCGCCCTCCGGCATGCCCGGCGTGCAAACCCTCGTGCCGGTGATGCTGACTCACATGAACGAAGGGCGCCTGTCGCTGCAGCGTTTCGTCGACCTCACCAGCCACGGGCCGCATCGCGTGTTCGGCATCGCCGGCAAGGGACGCATTGCGCTCGGCTACGACGCCGATTTCACCATCGCCGATCTGAAAGCGAAGCGCGTCATTCGCAACGAGGATCAGGCCACGCGCTGCGGTTGGACGCCGTTCGACGGTTTCGAAGCCACGGGTTGGCCGGTGGCCACCATCATCCGCGGCCATGTCGTGATGCGCGAGGGCCAGCTGGTCGGGCCTGCGAGAGGCGAACCGATGCGGTTTCTCGAAGCGCTTTAGTTCGGCACTTCGAGGCCGAGCCCGGCGCGATAGATCGCCGCGTCATCCTCGGTGAAACAGCAGAACACGACCCGCTTGAGATCGGGCGCCGTTTCCAGCGCCTGCTCGCACGAGGCGATAGCGATGGCGCAGGCAAAGCCGCGCGGCCAACCGAAATTGCCGGTGCCCAGGCAGGGGAAGGCGATCGACTCGAATTGGCGCGACGCCGCCATCTTGATCGCCGACATGTAACAGCGCGCCAAGCCGCTGACCTTTTCCCCTTCGGCGCCCGGCGTCGTCCAGATTGGCGCGGCGGTGTGGATGATGAACTGCGCCGGCAGCCCGAAGCCCGGCGTGATCACTGCTTCGCCGACCTCGATCGGCGGCAAAGTCGACGTGTGCTGCGTGAGTTCCGGACCGGCCGCCGCGCGCAGCGCCCCGTCTACCCCCGCGCCCGGCAGCAGCTGGCGGTTGGCGGCGTTGACCACCGCATCGACAGCCAGCGTCTCAATCCGGCCCACCACGATCTCGAACGGCGCGCTCATGACGCGAACCTGTACGCGAATTCAGCGAAGCTGTCGCCACGTCTTTCTGGCGCGTGCGTTCGCGCTTCCGTAATGCGCGCGATGCCGCAATAGTACCGGCGGTGAACAAGCCGCTTGACCGCATGAAGCCGGGACAACGCCGGCCCTTGAGCGCCGGCGAGATCGCGCTCGGCCGCACGTTGTTCGGTGAGGAGATCGATTGGCCGGCGGTGCGCGTGCTGCAAGGGCCCTCGCTCGGTTTCGGCGCCATGGTGCCGCTCGGGCGCACCATTCTCTTCTCCAGGTGGCGCGCCGCGCGCGACTTCGCTGAAGCGCCGCTCGATGAACAGGGCTGGCTCATGCACGAGCTTATGCACGTCTGGCAGGCGCGCCACGGCGTCTTCCTCGCCGCGGCGAAGCTCGGCGCCTTGGGCAAGCTTGCTTACGCCTATGCGCCGCGCCCACACGCGATACTCAAGGATTACAATATCGAGCGTCAGGCCGAGATCGCGCGCCATCTCTTCCTCGCCCGCGCCGGTTCGCGGGCCGCGATCCCGCCGCGCGAATGGCTGGAGGACATCTGGGCCAGCCGCTTCGCCTAGCTCAAGCTTGGTTAGCGCGCAGTGTGAACTCGCCGCGCCGGACGCGATCGGGCAGCGTTGCGCAGAAGTCGGCCACCGCATCTTCGCCGTAGCGATCGACCATGTCGGCCACTGCGGCGTAGATCGCAACCGAGGCTACAACTTCAGGATCGACCCCTTCCGCCAGCGCTTCGTCCCAGGCGTCGAGGATAAGCGCAAGCGCGCGGCCCTTCTTCTCAGGATCGTGTTCTGTCATCTTCAGTCCGCCGAGTGACGCGCGCTGAGCGCTTGCGCCACACGCAGGCCGCGCGCGCGCAGTTCGGCTTCCATCTGCCGCGTGGTGGTGTCGCACACTGGAAAGCGCGCTTCCTCAGTGCGGTAACCGCGGTTGAAAGCCTCCACCAGGGCGGCGTTGTATTCCGGCTCGCGTTGGATCACCCCGCGCATGTAATCGCGCCAGCGCTGGTCGCCGCGGCCTTCGCAGAGGATACGCAGATAGTGCGCCCCGCCCAGCACTTCGGACAACTCGACCAGCTGACCGCGATACCAATCCTCCCCGCGCGCCGGCGGCGTCGCCGGGTCTGGCTGCTGCGCGACTGCCGGCATCGCGGCGGCGGCCGCAAACAGTGCAGCGCAGGCAAGAGCGCGAATCGACATGGGAGCCTCCGCTATCTCGCAAACGGGGCGGGAGTATGGACCAGGATTTCAGCCGGCGTTAATGGGCGGCGTTCGCGCCGCCCAGGGCTGAGCCTGTTCCAGTTCGTAGGCGAGTTCCAGGAGCCGGCGTTCCTGACCCTTGGCGGCCGCGAAATGAACCCCGATCGGCAACCCGCCCG
>CAZHWA010000141.1:0-5952 GCA_964536175.1 uncultured Terricaulis sp.
CAGGCAGCTCGCGCGCCGCATCGCCACGGGCGTAGATGTGCGGCGGCGCTGCGTCGCGCCGGCGCGGCGGCGCGCGTTCGGCATAATAGCGCGCGACTACGCGCCTGTCGCGATCGCTCATGGCGCGGGCGATCGGCCCCATCACCGGATGCTGGCGATCGCCGCGCGCATAATCGAACAATTGCTTGCTGAGATAGCCGGCGTCGAGGCCGGCTAGGCGCGGCGCAAGACCGCGTCCTGAGCCGTCGAGACCATGGCAGGTGAAGCAGGCATTGCGCGCTCCGCTCGGGCCCGCGCCAAACGCAATCGCTTCGCCGGACATCTGCGGCGGCGGCGCCACCGGCCCGCCGCAAGCGGCGAGCAGGATTATCACAGCACAAGCGATGCGAGCGGGCACCGAAGCGGAACTACATACCGGCGCCCGTGTTCCTCCGATGGGCCAATCCGCAACAGAAGGGGGAAGCGCTGTCCAACGCAAGCTGGCCGCCGCCGACCTTGCGCCCGGCAGGGCCGTTCGCCGAACCGCTGGCCGAGATCACCTGGGTGATGCTGGCGGTTGGCTTTGCCGTGCTCGCTATCGTGCTCGCGGTGTTGTGGTTCGCGCTGGGCAAAACACCGCTGCGCCAGGAGATCGCAAAACCGCGCGCCATCCTGATTGGCGGCTTCCTGTTTCCTGTCGTCGTGCTCACCGCCAGTCTCATCTATGGCTTGTGGACAACGGCGCGCGTGGTGGATCCGCCTCCGCCCGGCGAAATGCGCATCCGCATTGTCGGCGAGATGTGGTGGTGGCGCGTCACCTATTTCGATGACGATCGGCCCGTGTTCGAAACCGCGAACGAGATCCGCATTCCGGTCGGCGTCCCCGTCACATTCGAGCTGGAGTCGGCCGACGTGATCCACAGTTTCTGGGCGCCCGAGATCGCGCCGAAGCTCGATATGATTCCCGGCCGGCGCAACATCGTGCGCGGACAGGCCGACCGCGCCGGCGTCTATCGCGGCATGTGCACCGAGTATTGCGGCGCAGCCCACGCGCTCATGGCGTTCGAGATCGTGGCGCTGGCCCCGGATGCGTTCGACGCCTGGCGCGCGGCGCAAGCATCGCCTGCGAACGGCGCCGACCTGGAGGGCGCGGGTTTGTTCGATGACGCCGGCTGCGCTGCGTGTCACACGGTGCGCGGCACCGATGCGAACGGGCGTGTCGGACCGGATCTTACGCATGTCGCCAGCCGGCGTACTCTGGCCGCAGGCGTGCTGCCCAACGACGGCGCGACCATGCGGCGCTGGATCGCCCATGCCGACGCGCTGAAGCCTGGCGTGCGCATGCCCTCCTATCGCCAGCTCAGCCAAGCCGACATTGATATGCTGGCGCGCTACATGGAGAGTCTGCGGTGAAGAGCGAGACTGGATTCGATCCTGCGCTCTACGATCGCTTTCCCACCGAGGGCCCACGGCCCGAGGGCGAACTGGTAGAGCTGAACCGCATTTGGTGCGCGCCCAAAGGGCTGGAATACTTCACCGTCGTGAACAACAATTATGTCGGCATCTATTACGTCGGCGCGGCGTTTCTGTTCTTCCTTTTGGCTGGCGTACTGGCGCTCTTGATCCGCACGCAATTGGCATTGCCGCTGAACGGCTTCCTCGGTGAGGAGGCCTACAACCAGATCTTCACCATGCACGGCACGGTGATGATGTTTCTCTTTGCGGTGCCGGCGGTGGAAGCGCTGGGAATACTCCTGCTGCCGCAGATGCTCGCGGCGCGCGATCTGCCGTTTCCACGGCTCTCGGCCTACGCCTTCTGGGCTTACTTCATCGGCGGACTGGCATTCTTCTGCTCGATTTTCTTTGGCGTCGCCCCAAACGGGGGCTGGTTCATGTACCCGCCGTTCACCAGCACGGCCCATTCACCCGGCATAAACGCCGACTTCTGGCTGCTCGGCATCGGATTTATCGAAATTTCCGCCATCGCCGGCGCCATCGAGATCGTGGTTGGCGTCCTCAAGACGCGCGCGCCGGGCATGAGCCTCGACAAGCTGCCGATTTTTGCCTGGGCCATGCTGGTGTTCGCCGTGATGATCGTCATCGGATTCCCCGCGGTGATCCTCGCCACGCTGCTGTTGGAGCTGGAGCGCGCGCTGAACTGGCCGTTCTTCGACGCCTTGCGCGGCGGGGACCCAATTCTTTGGCAACACCTGTTTTGGTTCTTCGGTCATCCCGACGTTTACATCATCTTCCTGCCAGCCGCCGGGCTACTCTCCATGATTGTGCCCACGATTGCGCGAACGCCGCTCGTGGGGCACTCGCTCGTCGTTCTCGCCATCGTCGCCACCGCATTCATGGCCTTCGGCGTCTGGGCGCATCACATGTTCACGACCGGCCTGCCGCAGGTGTCGATGGCGTACTTTTCCGCCGCGGGCATGGCGGTCTCGGTGCCTGCTGGCGTTCAAGTCTTTGCCTGGATCGCGACACTGGCCGCCGGCAATATTCGCTGGAGCGCGCCGGCGCTGTTTGCGGTCGGCGGCATCATCGTGTTCGTGATCGGCGGCCTCACTGGCGTCATGCTGGCGCTCGTACCGTTCGACTGGGTTGTGCACGACACGCACTTCGTCGTCGCACATTTTCACTACGTGCTGATCGGCGGTATGGTGTTCCCGCTCCTCGCCGCGTTCTATTACTGGGCGCCGATGACCAGCCGCAGGCCATTGTCCGAACGCCTCGGGCGCTGGGCGTTCTGGCTCATCTTTACCGGCATGAATGTCACGTTCTTTATCATGCACTTGACCGGGCTCATGGGCATGCCGCGGCGTGTTTACACCTATCCCGATATCGGTTGGACGATTCCCAACTTCATCTCGACTGTCGGCGCCTTCATGCTTGGCGCGGGCGTGCTGATCATTGTTATCGACCTTATCCGCAACTTTCGCTTCGCCACCGAGGAGGAGGCGGGCAACGTCTATGGCGGCGGCACGTTGGAATGGCTGCCGACCGGACTTTACTCCACGCGCAGCATTCCGGTGGTGAACAGTCGTTATCCGCTGTGGGACGATCCCCAGCTCGGCAAACATGTGGAGGAAGGACGCTACTTTCTGCCGAACGCCGCCACCGGAGAGCGCGAAACAATCGTCACCAGTCCATTCAAGGCCGAGCCGCAATACTTGCAGCGGATGCCCGGACCATCCTGGTTTCATTTCGGCGCCGCGGTCACCACAGCCGCGTTTTTTCTGCTGCTTACGGTGAAGCTCTATTGGATCGCCGTCGCTGCGGGGCTCGCCGCCATCGCCTGCATTGTCCGCTGGGTCTGGGACAACGACCTGCCGATGAAACGGGAGACCGCCGATGTCGGCGCCGGGATTTCGATACCCGCCTATGCGAGCGGGCCGAAAAGCCACGGCTGGTGGGCCATGATCGTTTTGCTCATCGTTCTCGGCATGATCTTCGCCATGCTCGCGTTCTCTTACATCTTCCTGTGGAGCCGCAACGCACAGGCATGGCCGGCGCCGCCGCAGCTCGCCGCCTTCTTTATGGCGGCGGCGCTTTATGTCGGCGCAGGCCTGGCCGCGGTCGGAGCGTCATTCATCTACCTCAAGTCGCCGAGCGGCTCGGTCGGCGCCGCGCTGCTCGGCGCCGCTGCGCTTGCTGGCGGCTGGGCGCTCAGCTTCACATCATGGCGCGCACATGGCCTGCAGCCAGAACTCTTCTCCCACGATGCATTGATTGCGACCTTCCTGAGTTGGGAGGCGGTGTTTGCCGCCATCGTGGCGATGATGGCGCTTTATGTCCTCGCGCGCCGCCTGGCCGGCTTGCTTGCGCCGGAGCGGCCGATGACGATCCAGTGCGTCAGTCTGTTCATGGGATACGCCGCTCTGCAAGCGCTCGTCGCCCTTCTGATCACGCGCATCTTTCCGATGGCGATCTGAGCGATGCGGCGCTGGCTTCTCTTTCTCGGCGGCCCGCTGATCTGGGCGGCGCACTTCGGCTTCATCTATGCAGTGTCGAGCATCTCGGTTCAGGCCATCGGCGAGACCGGCTCTCTCGCGCGCGTGCTGATCGTCGCATCGGGGTTGGCGGGATTCGCCGCGGCGCTGCTCGTCTTGGCGGCGGCCTTGCGCATGCATGTTGACGAACCGCTCGACCGCTTCTGGCGCGTGGTGTCCGGGGCGGGGGCCGTGCTCGGCGCCATCGCTGTCGCTTGGCAGAGCCTGCCGGCTCTGGCGCCGATCTGACGAAATCGGGCGGGGGGGGGAACAATGTCACGCGGCGGGCGTCGCTCCGTTACCACGAGCCTTGGGGAGCACGGCATGAACAATCGCCTGCGCGAGCGCCTCGGACTGCATCGCTGGGAACGCCCCGCTTCGGGGGCAGGATGGGCGGTGCTCGCGCTCGGCCTCGTCATTCTGATTGTGGGCGTGACGCTGGCGCTCGGCGGCCTGTGGCTCGCCGCGCTCGGCGGCTCTTGGTATTACCTGATCGTCGGCCTTGTTCTTATCGCGGCCGGCGTGCCGCTGCTGCAGCGCCGTCTCATCGGCGCGTGGATTTTCATCGGCGCGTTCTTGTTCACGTTGCTTTGGGCGCTTTGGGAGGTCGGCTTGCAGGGCTGGCCGCTGGTGCCGCGCTTGATCGGGCCATTGGTCCTGTTGCTGCTGGTGATCCTGGCGATGCCCGCGCTCGACCCGGCGCGCGGCAAGCGGCTGCGGCTGTTCGGTCTGGGCGCGTTTGCTCTCGTCGTTGTCGTCGGTGCGTTTGCTGTCGCCCAAGCTAATAGCGCGGCCGCGCCTGGCGAAATGCCGTCGCCGCTCGAGCCGGCGCGCATGAATGTCGGCGCCGACTGGCCCTCTTATGCCGGAACGGACAGCGCGCGCCGCTTCTCGCCGTTGACTGAGATTACGCGCGACAACGTTGGCCGGCTGGAGCGCGCCTGGGTCTATCGCACTGGCGATCTGCCCGATGAGCGGTGGGGCGCAGAGACAACGCCGATCAAGATCGGCGATACGCTTTACCTTTGCAGCGCGCGCAATATCCTGATCGCGCTCGATGCGGCGACGGGTCAGGAGCGCTGGCGTTACGATCCGCAAGTGCCGGACGAGAACATCCCGTACACCGCCGCCTGCCGCGGCGTCGTCTATCACGCCGCGCCGAATGCCGATCCCTCGCAGCCCTGCGCTACGCGCATCGTTGAGGGCACGCTCGATGCGCGCCTAATTGCGGTTGACGCGCGCACCGGTCGGCCTTGCGCCACCTTCGGTGACAACGGCGCTGTCGACATCACCGTCGGCATGGGCGAGATCTCTCCGGGTATGGTGTCGATTACCTCGCCGCCAGTGATCGTCCGCGGCGTCATCGTCACCGGCCATCAGGTGCTCGACGGGCAGTACCGTTGGGCGCCGTCCGGCGTCATCCAGGGGTTCGACGTCAACACCGGCGAGTTGCGCTGGGCCTGGGACATGGTTCGTCCGGACCGCACGGGTCGTCCGCCGGAGGACGAGACCTACACCCGTGGCACGCCGAACATGTGGACCATGGCCACGGGCGATGAACAGCTCGGCATGGTCTATCTGCCGATGGGCAATTCGGCGGCCGATTACTGGAGTTCGTCGCGCCGCCCGGAAGAAAATCGTTACGCCACATCGCTTGTGGCGCTCGACGCCAACACGGGACGGCCGGTCTGGCGCTTTCAGACCGTGCACCTGGATGTGTGGGACTACGACCTCGGTTCGCAGGCGACGCTGATCGACTTTCCGGGCGAGAGCGGCCTCGTGCCCGCTATCGTGCTGCCGAGCAAGCAAGGCGACATCTACATTCTCGACCGGCGCACCGGCGCGCCGCTCACCGGGGTGGAAGAGCGGCCAGCGCCGCAGGGCGGCGTCGAGGCGCACATGCGCGCGCAGACACAGCCGTTCTCAACCTATCACACGCTGGCGAAACCCGATCTCACTGAGCGCGACATGTGGGGCATGT
>CAZHWA010000142.1:0-5938 GCA_964536175.1 uncultured Terricaulis sp.
CCATGCCGATAGGTCATGGACCACGGCGCCGGATCGCGTCACCGCCGGCGCAATGATGTTTCACGCGTGGTGATGCTCTGCATTGCGCGCCGGCGGGATCGATCGGGAGAGATCGCCTAGCGTAACCGAGCGCCCCCGGACAGCGGCGCGAGTCTGCGCGGCCCTGTCCGGCGCATCGAATTCAATAGATCACCGGCGGCGTTCCGGAATCGGCGATGCGCTGCACGCGCCAGGTCAACGTGTAGCCGCCGAGGCGCGCCGACTCCACGACAAAGTCGCCGACATTCGGCATCGCCGCGAGCAATTCTTCGCGCGAATAGCTGATCGTGCGCCCGCCCACCAGATCGTCCTGGCAGGCGACGCCGGCAGGCAGGTCGTTGGGCAGGCAAGCGTGCGGCGTCCACGCGCTGTCCGATTCATAGACGCTGACCGAGAAGTTGAACGGCCCGCCTATGCCTTCGGTCTGGCAAAGCCAGCCATAGAGCGATCCGTTCTGGTGGTGTACTGGTTCGGCAAGCGGCGCCAGGCACCAACGCCCCGCTGGGATGTTTCGCGTTTCGCCAGTATCGAAATCTCCGAAGATGCTCGAATAGCCGAAGCGATTGAGCGCTTCGCTGCCGAACACGAGATAGATCTCGTCCGATCCGGGCCAGTCGGGGCCGGTTTCGTCGTTGGCGTATAGGCGCTCAGCCGTCACGATGTAGCGCGGCTGCGGCGTCAGCCGCGTATCGGGGGCGATGACCTGCGCCCGCGGCGCGACTTGAAACTGCTGCGCCTCGACTGGCCCCGCCACGAAGGCCAACACAGACAGCGAACTCAAGGCGGCGTATTTCAGCGTGTTCACGGGGCGGTCTCCTCGATACCGCACCCATCCTGCGCGGCGCCGGCCGCGCTTGGCTGCGACGGCGGTCACGCGCCGCGGCCGGCGTCATCTGCGTGCGACGTCGGCGAAAGGGGGGCTTGGTCACGGATGTATGGTTCGCCGCAAGTTTGCGAAAATCGACCAATGCCCCGCGCCCTGCGCCCGCGATCACCGGGAATGAATGATTGCATTGATATCGCAATCATGGTAGAAGGCGGCCCATGGGCCAGATCTTGATCCGAAACATCGACGACGCCGTCCTCAAGGCGCTGAAAGAACGCGCCGCCAGCAAAGGCGTCTCGCTCGAAGAGGAAGCGCGCCGCGCGCTGGGAGCGTCCGTCGGTCTCACGCGCGCCGAGGCGCTTGCGCGGCTGGAGGCCGTTCGCACCCGCATCGGCCCCGTCGCCGGCCCTTCGATCCTGGATGACCTGCGCGCGGACCGCGCGCGCGACCGGTGAGCTTCGTCATCGACGCCAGCGTCGGCTTGAAATGGGTCCTGACAGAAGAAGGCGCGGAGCGCGCATCGCAGCTGCTCGCCAACGAGCTCCTCGCAGCGCCTGAATTGTTCTGGATCGAGTGCGCCAACGTGCTTTGGGTGAAGGCGCGGCGCGGACAGATTGCAGCCGCGGATGCGCGCGCCGCCTTGGCCGCGATCGCCGCAGCGCCCGTCAGCGTCATTCCAGCGCAAGGCCTGGCCGAGGCCGCGCAGGCCATCGCGTTTGAACTCAATCGGACCGCATACGATTGTCTCTACCTGGCTGCGGCTCTCGCGGCGCGAAGGACACTGATCACGGCTGACGATGCCTTCGCCGACGCTGCGCTTGCGCATCCTGTCTTTACCGCCAGCGTGCGCCGGCTATGAGGCCGGCAAAATCGAAGTCGCCCCGGCGCGCTCACCCAACTAGAAATCCTCGCCGCCGAAGGCCACGAGCTCGTCGGGCGGATCGTTCGATAATCGCCGAGGGTAGTCGCGGGCGCGTTAGGGCTTATTCCCTGAGTCACCCCCTTGCGACGGCTTCATTCACGCGCATCTGTCGCCAATGCGCACCGCAAGATCATCAGGAAAGCCATAGGCGTCATAGGCGAACCATTGCGCGCGGCCCTCGGCAACGCCCAGGAAGTATTCGACGCCTGCCTCGTCCTCGTCTCCTTCGCCGACGAACCGCCCATCGCCGCGATGCCGCAACCGTTCCGGCGGCGCATCGCCGAACGCGCGCCACAGCGCACCGTCCCGCACCGCGACGCACAATAGGCCCGTCGGCGAACGATAGAGCCCGGGCGAAGCACGCAGCAGCGCTTCGGAAACAGGCGGGTCCGCATCCCGCGCATCCACGCCAAGCACCGCGTTGGCGATTTCGATTTCTATCGCGCGCGCATCGCGCACGTCTTCGCCGGCGGTGTTGGTGATGACGAGAATGACGAGGTCAGCTTCCGGATACTCAGCCAATACAGATGTGCCGCCGGCGCCGCTGCCGGTGTGACCGATCTTCCTCCGGCCACGAAAGACGCCCAGCCTGACGCCGAGCCCATAACCGAAGTCGGTTGCAGCGCCGTTGCGCTCCAGCCGGCTGGACCGGAACATCTCTTCGATCGATCCGGCGCCGACAACACGCCCGGCGCGCAGCGCGAGCCACCAGCGCATCAGGTCGCCGGCCGTCCCGCACACCGTGCCGGCGCCGCCGAACCACTCGGGATCGATTTCGACGATGGTGTGAACTTCGCCCGCCTCGCGGAAGTACGCTGGCGCACGGCGTTCGGCCAACTCAGCGCACCCGGCGAAATTCTCGAGCCCGAGCGGCGCCGCCATCTCTTCAGCGATCAGTTGTTCGATCGTTCGCCCGTTGACGCGCTCGGCGATCTCGCCCGCGAACAGGAAGCCGCCGTTTGAATACATCCATGTCGATTGCGGCGCAGCCAGGCGAACGCCTTGGTTCGCCCAAAGGAGAATGGCGCCCTCAGGCGGGGAATCGCGGAAATGCTCAGGAAGCCTATTCTCGTCACTCTCGGCCTCCCAAAGCCCCGACGTGTGTGAAAGTAGCTGGCGCGTCGTCACCTCGGCGCCTTCAAGGTCGGCTTCGGGAAGATAGCTGCGCACGGGAGCGTCCAAGCTGAGCGCGCCACGCTCCATCGTTCGCAGGAGCATCGCCGCCGTCACCGACTTGCCGATGGAGAAATAATCCAGCATGGCGCTGGGGCTCATGGCCTCATCGGTCTCGATATTTGCGCGCCCATATCCCCGCTCGTGCACGATCTCGCCGCCCTGCGCGATGACGACCACGACGCCTTCGACGTTTCCAGCATTGAGGGCTGACGCCGCCGCGCGGTCGGCGGCGCGGCGAATTGATGGCTCGGCTTCGAACCCCGCGGCGCACGCGCCCAGCACGAATGCTGACGCGACGAGGCCGGCAATCCGCTTCATCGCGACCAGCGTGCCACTCTCCCGCTGGCCCCGTCTAGCCCCGCTGCTCGCCATGGGGCGCCGACGCCCCTGAGCCGCCAGCGTCACCACGTTTGCCCCGGCATTGCTGCGCGGCAGCGTCAGCGTGAACACCGAGCCCTCGCCCGGCTTGCTGACAATGCGATCAGCGCGGCCTCAGACCGCACAGCCAGCGTCGTCGCATCCGCCAACGCGCGCGCCCTCGTTCGCTCCGGCGTGCAGCTCACCCTCCCCCAACAGCGTTCCGATCGCTGCGCCCAGCCGCAGATCGTCGACGTGCCCGAATGTCTGCATCCGCAGGCGCCCCGCCCGATCGATCAACAGCGTCGTCGGCGTGCCCTGCATATTGTAGGCGCGCATGGTCTTTGGCAGCGGATCGCCCTGGGCGTGCGCATCGATCCCAACCGGAAAGCCGATCCGATATTCGTGCAGGAACGCCTCGAGCGCCGCGCGCGTGCCCTGCGCCTCGTGATGTTCGAACACGCAATGCAGCCCGATGACAGCCAGATCGCTCTCGGCGAACGCCGCGCGCACGCGCTGCGCCTGCGGCAGCGCGTGCGACACACAGCCGGGACACAGCATCTGGAACGCCACCGCCAGCACCACGCGTCCGCGCATCGAGTCCAGTGCAATCGGCGCGCCGACATTGAGCCATTCCGCAATCGTCCAGGGCTGCGCCAACCGCACCATGATGCCGCTCCAGTGATCGCGTCTCGGCGCGAGGCGCCGTACGCAGTAACACACACTACGCATCCGCGCGGCAATGCGCCACGCCGCCGTTTGACGGCGATCAACCGCGTTCTGCCGCCGCGAGCGCAGGGTGCACATGCGGCGCTCAGTCGCCTCATGTGATTGTGCGCCCAACCAAGGAGGCGCCCATGATTGGTTTCGGAAGATCCATCAAGATCAAAGGCGATCCGCTTGCCGCCTATGCGTTCGCGCGCGACATGGTGGAACACATCAAGAAATGGCCTGGCGTAAAGCGCGCCGACTGCTGGCAAACGCTAAGCGGGCCGACCGGCACGCTCTATTTCTTCTCGGAGTGCGAAGATCTGGCGACGTACGATCGTATCCAGACTTACATGTTCGAGGACAAGACGTTCTGGTCGAAGCTGACTCAAGGACGCGAGAAGGAGCTGTTCGACGGCGCGACGGCGCGCGACTTCATCGTCCGCCAGCTCTAACGGCGCGTTCACGGTCTGGTGCGGCTGTTTGCCGATGCGCCCTGCCCGCGCTCAGCGCAGCCGCTCCAGTTCCGCAAGAAACGCATCTGGGCGCACGTCCCGCCCCAGCGCCCGCCGCAGCAGCGTGCGCGGCGGTTCTTCGCCGCCATGCACATAGAGCCGGCGCGAGATATGCGCGTACCATTGCGGGTTGCCGGCGTCGAACTCGCCGATCTGGGCGCGAATGCGCGCGCGAAGATCGGCCGTGACAAACGCGCCCAGCGCATAATTGACCATGTAGCCTGGCTCTTCGACCAGCTGGCCGCGCACCGCCCACCAAGCCGTGTCGTCATGGCGGCGCGCGCGGAAGTAGCGCTCGGCAATCTCGCCCCAGACGAGATTGGGTTCGCGCTCCGGATTGCGCGCCAGGCGCATCTCGAACAGCCCCCACGCCATGTCCAGCGCCACCGGCGCCAGTTTAATGCGAAGGCTTGTGGCTTCGTCGTAGGCGCAGCCGGCGTAGGCGCGCTGCCAGGCCGGCTCCCACACGCTCCACGCGGTCACGTCGGCGCTCGCCTCCAACAGCAGCGACAGATCGTCGGGCAAGGTGAGCGATGGACGCGCACGCATGGCAGCGTAATGCGCGGCGTGTCCGGTCTCGTGCACCAGGAGCGCCGCCGCATCCGGCCCGCCGCGTTGCATCGTCAGCGTGATCCAGGGCGCGGCGGCACGCCAGCGTCCATCCACTATTCGCCCGACCCGCACGAAATCGGCGTAAGCCACCGGCGCGTTGCTGTGCGTATCGACAATGACTCCCATGGCGCCAAGATGGGCGCCCAGGTCGCGATAGAAGCGCGCATTGGCTTCGATTTGCCGGTCCGCACTCATGCAGCCGGCCAGTGACGCATCGGCGGCGCCGCGCATGAGATAGCGCACGTCCCAGGGCTCGGCCGCCTCATACGGCAAGGCGCGCGCCCAAGCATCGAGGGCGCCAGCGAGCCAGGCCTCGCCTTGGCGCCAATCAAGTCCAAGCGTCTGCAGGGCCGCGCTCACATTGGCCTGCATGCGCGCGCGCTCGAGCCGGACGATGCGGCGGTACGGGCTGTCGGCGCCGCGCCGATGGATCGCATCGTAAAGCGGCGTCATCGCCTCAAACACCGCCCGGCGTTCGGCGCTGTTCTGCGAGACATCCAGCAAACTCAAGGCGCCGAGACGCCCGACGCGGACGCCGCGGTGAGTGACCGCTTCGGCGAATTCGTCGAAACAGACATAAAGCGCCGCACGCAGCGCAGCCCCGGCGAGCGACTCCTCGGCAGCCTGGTCGCAGTTCGGTTCGCCTTCGCTCCCCGCAGCGCGCAGCGCCAGCGCGCCCTGCATGCTGGCCAGCCGGCGGCGATCCTGGGCCGGCAATCGCGCCGCCGCGATGCCGTCCAGTGCGGTGCGCAACGCCGTCTCCCGCGCCGCCAATCGCTCGCG
>CAZHWA010000143.1:0-5930 GCA_964536175.1 uncultured Terricaulis sp.
AACCTGCACACGTCCCCCTCTCCCTTGCGGAGAGGGGGTCAGGGGGTGAGGGGCGTGCCAACGCGCAGCCCTTAGGGTTTCACCCACCCGCCTCTTTCCCATAGTCTGCCGCCACACCGACTCTGGCGGGGGGCCATGTTCGAGCAAGCGTTCAGGAATATCGACGACGTGCTGCGCCGCGAGGCCGGCTGCACCACCGAGCTCGACTACACCGAGCAATCCTCCTGGATTCTGTTCCTGAAATACCTGGACGATCTGGAGACCAAGAAGCAGATCGCGGCCGAGCTGGAGGGCAAGGCCTACGCGCCCATCGTCGACGCCCAGCACCGCTGGTCGGCCTGGGCCGCGCCCAAGAAGGCCGACGGCTCGTTCGATCACGACACCGCCATGACCGGCGACGATCTCATCGCCTACGTCAACGACGATCTCTTCCCCTATCTGCGCGGCTTCAAGAGCCGCGCCGCCGGCCTCGACACCATCGAGTACAAGATCGGCGAGGTGTTCAGCGAGATCAAATCCAAGTTCACCAGCGGCTACAATCTGCGCGACGTGCTGGAGCAGACCGACCAGCTCAAATTCGGCAGCCAGGCGCAGCAGCACGAGCTGTCGCTGCTCTACGAAGCCAAGATCAAGAAGATGGGCAATGCGGGCCGCAATGGCGGCGAGTATTACACGCCGCGTCCGCTGATCCGCGCCATGATCGAGGTGATCGCGCCGAAGATCGGCGAGCGCGTCTATGACGGCGCCGTCGGCTCAGCCGGCTTTCTCTGCGAAGCCTACGCTTACATGTATCCGCAGGCGAAGTCCGTCGCGCAGCTCGAGACGCTGCAGAAGCGCACCTTCTACGGCAAAGAAAAGAAGAGCCTCGCCTACGTCATCGCGCTGATGAACATGATCCTGCACGGGATCGAAACGCCGAACGTCCTCCACACCAACACGCTGGCCGAGAACCTCGCCGACATCCAGGAGAAGGACCGCTACGAGGTGATCCTCGCCAATCCGCCGTTCGGCGGCAGCGAGCGCAAGGAGGTGCAGCAGAACTTCCCGATCAAGACCAGCGAAACCGCCTTCCTCTTCCTGCAGCACTTCATCAAGTCGCTGAAGGCCGGCGGGCGCGCCGCGATCGTCATCAAGAACACGTTCCTATCGAACACCGACAACGCCGCCCTTAACCTGCGCAAAGAGCTAATCCAGAGCTGCAATCTGCACACGGTGCTCGACCTGCCTGGCGGCGTGTTCCAGGGCGCGGGCGTGAAAACGGTGGTGCTGTTCTTCGAGAAAGGCGCGCCGACGCGGAACGTCTGGTACCACCAGCTCGATCCCGGCCGCAATCTCGGCAAGACCAATCCACTCAACGACGACGACATGGCGGATTTCGTCGCGCTGCAAGCCCGCTTCACCGACAGCGCCAAATCGTGGCGTGTCGATGCCGCCACGCTCGACCAAGCGACCTGCGATCTCTCCGTGAAGAACCCGAACAAGGCCGAAGAGGCGCCGCTGCGCGATCCGAAAGACATCATCGACGAAATGCTCGCGCTGGATGCTGAGAGCGCGGAAATCTTGCGCGGCATTCGGGAGCTGGTGTGATGCCGTTCGAATTGACCACTCTCGGAGCAGTCGTAGACATCCGAGGCGGTGGAACGCCCGCGACAGACGACCCGCGATTTTGGAGCGGCGACATTCCTTGGGTTTCTCCCAAGGATATGAAGTCCGACGAGATCAGCGCCTCGGCGGATTGGATCACGCCAACTGCAATCGAAAACAGCGCCGCGTCGCTCATTCCTTCGGGCGCGGTGCTGGTGGTCGTGCGTTCGGGGATTCTTGCGCGCACCGTTCCGGTTGGCGTCACCACACGTCCACTGGCCGTGAACCAGGACATAAAGGCGCTTTGCCCCAGTCCGCGCATTCTACCGCGCTTTCTCTTCTACTTCCTGCTGGCGTCTGAGCCCGCGCTACTGGCGCGTGTATCGCGCGGCGCCACGGTCCACCGCCTTTCGACAGACGACCTGCGAAATCTCCCGCTTTCGCTGCCGGCGCTCTCCGAACAGAAGCGCCTCGTCGCCATTCTGGACGAGGCGTTCGAGGGCATCAGGATCGCGACCGCCAACGCCGAAAAGAACCTCGCCAACGCCCGCGAGCTGTTTGAATGCGCCACTGAGGCAGCCCTCGAACGACAGCCGAGTTGGAAGCGGGTAACTCTTCAAGAGGTCTGCGAGAAAATCACCGACGGAACGCACCAGACCCCGAGATATTTCGAGTCTGGCTTCCTCTTTCTGTCATCGCGAAACGTTACGAACCGTCGGATCGATTGGACGAAGATCAAGTACATCGATGAAGCTCAGCACGTAGAGATGCAACGGCGCCTTTCGCCGCGGCGCGGTGACATTTTGCTCGCTAAGAACGGTACAACGGGAGTGGCGGCGATGGTCGACCGCGATGTACCCTTCGACATCTATGTGAGTTTGGCGCTCCTCAGAGCGAAGCCTGTTATCAACCCTCGCCTTCTGCTCCACATCGTGAACTCACCAATCTCGAAACGCCAGTTCAACAAGCGCTTGAAAGGCGTGGGCGTACCTAACTTACACCTCAAAGAGATTCGTGAGGTCGAGGCTTACATCCCGGCCAAGAACGATGAGCAAGAAGCGTTGATCGAAAAGCTGGACGCGATCGAAGACGTTCTCGAAAAGTCGCTGGACTTCTACGGTCAACGAATGACGGCGCTGTCGAACCTCAAACAATCCATCCTCTCCCGCGCCTTCTCCGGTCAGCTCACCGCAACCAGAGGCCTAGCCGCGTGAACGAGGCTGAGACACGCGCCGAGCTGATCGATCCCGCGTTGCGGGCGGCCGGTTGGGGCGTGGTCGAGAATTGCCGGCTCGCACGCGAGGTCCGCATCGCGCAAGGCCGCTTGCTCGGCGCCGGCATGCGCGGCGAGCCGACCACCGCCGATTACGTGCTGGTCTATCGCGGCAAGACGCTCGGCGTCATCGAAGCCAAGAAGCGCGATTTGCCGCTCACCGAAGGACTCGGCCAAGCCAAAATCTACGCCGCCAAGCTGCAAACGCGCTTTGCCTTCTCCACCAACGGCGTCGGCTTCTATCAAGTCGATATGGAAACCGGCGCGGAAGGCGAGGTCGCCGCTTTCCCCACGCCCGACGACCTCTGGGCCGCGACCTTCGCCGAAGAAAACACCTGGCGCGACCGCTTCGCCGCCGTTCCGCTCTCCGACCACGGCGGGCGCCAAGCGCACTATTACCAGGACATCGCCATCGAGCGCGTGCTGGAAAAAATCGCCGCCGGCGACAAGCGCATCCTGCTGACGCTCGCCACAGGCACCGGCAAAACCTTCATCGCCTTCCAACTCGCCTGGAAGCTCTTCCACGCGCGCTGGAATCTGACCGGCGAACCGACGCGCCGCCCGCGCATCCTCTTCCTCGCCGACCGCAACATCCTCGCGAACCAAGCCTATAACGCATTCTCCGCTTTCGCCGAAGACGCCCGCGCCCGCATCTCGCCCGATGAAATCCGCAAGACCGGCCGCGTTCCGAAGAACGCGAACATCTTCTTCACGATTTTCCAGACGTTCATGACACTTGGACCGCCGGCGTCCTCGCCGGCGGGGACGCCGCCGGCCCAAGAACGCCGCTACAACTTCTACGACTACCCGCCCGACTTCTTCGACTTCATCATCATCGACGAATGCCACCGCGGCGGCGCCAATGACGAAAGCTCCTGGCGCGATATCATGGAATACTTCTCGCCCGCCGTGCAGCTCGGCCTCACCGCTACGCCACGCCGCCAAGGCAACGCCGACACCTACGCCTATTTCGGCGAACCGGTGTTCACCTACTCGCTGAAGGAAGGCATCAACGACGGCTTCCTGACGCCGTTCAAAGTGCGCCAGTTCCAGACCACGCTCGACGATTCCACCTACGTCGCCGACGACATCGTGCTCGAAGGCGAGGTCGAAGCCGGCGACGCCTTCAACGAGGCTGACTTCAACACTCGCATCGAAATCATGGAGCGCGAGCAGAACCGCGTGAACCTGTTCATGCGCGAGATCGATCAGAAGCAAAAGACGCTGGTCTTCTGCGCCAACCAGGCCCACGCCGCCGCGGTTCGCGACTTGATCAACCAAGCGAAGAGCAGCAGCGATCCAAACTACTGCGTCCGTGTCACCGCCAATGACGGCGCGATCGGCGAACAGCATCTGCGCACGTTCCAGGACAACGAAAAGACGATCCCAACAATCCTCACCACATCGCACAAGCTCTCGACCGGCGTCGACGCCCGCAACGTGCGCAACATCGTGCTAATGCGGCCGATCAAGTCGATGATCGAGTTCAAGCAGATCATCGGCCGCGGCACGCGCCTCTATGACGGCAAGGACCATTTCACCATCTACGATTTCGTGAAGGCGCACGCGCTGTTTCACGACGAAGAATGGGACGGCGAGCCGGTCGAGCCCGAGCCGACGGGGCCGAAGCTCATCGGCGAGCCGCAAGGCCCATCCTTCACGCCGCAAGAGCCCGCGCCGCGCCCGCAGCGCATCAAGATCAGGCTCGCCGACGGCAAGGAGCGCCGCATCCAGCACATGGCGCAGACCATGTTCTATTCGCCGGACGGCACGCCGATCGCCGCCGCCGCCTTCATCGAAAAATTGTTTGGCGAACTGATGCCGACCCTATTCAAAGACGAAGCAGAGCTGCGCACGCTCTGGGGCGATCCGGTAACCCGCAAGCGCCTGATGTCCGAACTCGCCGAACGTGGATACGGCCCGGAGCAATTGCATGAAATCGGCAAGCTGATCGAAGCCGAAAACAGCGACGTCTTCGACGTGCTCGCCTATATCGCCTTTGCGCTGGCGCCGCTGTCGCGCGCCGAACGCGTGAAACAGCATCGCCCGCAAATCATGAGCGCCTACGACGCGAAGCTGCAAACCTTCCTGGATTTCGTGCTCGACCAGTACGTGCGCTCGGGCGTCGAAGAACTCGATAATGACAAACTGCCGAGCCTCTTGACGCTGAAGTATCGCGACCTCGGCGACGCCGTCGCCGAACTCGGCGGCGTGCCGGCGATCCGCAGCGCGTTTCTCGGCTTCCAGCCCCGGCTTTACGACAGCCGCGCCCGCTGAATCCCCCGCCTATCCACGCGCCGTCGCCGCTAAGTCCCTGACTCCAAAGCATCCGCCCGCACATCTATCCAACGCCAATCCGCCCCCCGCCAAACTTCGCGTAGCATGCGCCCCGTCTCCACACGGGAGGATTTCGAAGACGTCCGAACCTTTGGAATGTGGAGACATCGGCCGGCGCGGCAGGCGCCGCTTCGATGAAAGAGAGAGCCAACGCGATCTTGGACATCGTTGAGAAAGTCGGGCGGGACCTACACTCCGCCAGGCGAAGCGAACGGCGCTTGCATTGCTCGCGGGGCATGAAACCGCGAGGCCCAGCAGAGGTCGGACTTTGCTGACGCGCTGAACCGGCTCGTGGTCATAAGGAGCTAAGGCCGCTGGGTGCGAACACCATGCAGCTGAGCCAAAAACTCCTGGTTCGCCAATCCGGGAATAACGGCCGATCTCGGGGCGCGTTCGACGCGCGCGTTGCGGAGCGATCCGCGGCGCCCCCTAGAGACTACCCTCGGCGCGTCCGGCGCGCCCCGCCTCCCGCTTTGGGAGCGAATGGCGAGTAGCGAATAGCGAATAGAGCGGGTCGCGCCGCTCGCGAGGGCTGCGCGCCTTCCGACACCCGATCCCCGAGAACCGAGAACCGATCCCCGATAACCGGCGCCCAAATCCCAATGCCCACTTGCCCTACTGCCCTATTGCCTTATTCCCTTTCGTCAGCGGCTGGCCCAACTCAGAGCTGGAAAATTGATCTATCTGCCGATCGCCGAAATGCCGGTGAGCGTGCTGCTCATCTTATTGGTGAGCG
>CAZHWA010000144.1:0-5927 GCA_964536175.1 uncultured Terricaulis sp.
CGCGTCGCGCCGAACACGGCGGTGGACAGCATCGCCGCCACGGTGCGTGCGCCAATCAGCAGATTCTCGAGCCAATAGAGAAAGATCAGCGCAAACGCGCTCCAGCCCAAGAACATCACCCCGACGATCGGCACCAGATTGAACAGCGCCGCCGCCAGCGCCGGCCATTGCGAGGCTCGCACGGGAACCGCCTGCTCGCTCATGCGCTCACCCCCTGCCCCCATTTCGCCATCGCTGCGCGGGCGCGGGCAAGTCCTATTGGACAGATGCGACGGAGAAGATGAAATGGCCGAACAGGAACGCCCCAACGGCAACGGCGACGCCCATGTGGAATACGGCGGCGAGGCCGCAGCCGCCTTCCGCGACACCATGCATGAGGCCGAGGACTTCGTGAAACGCCAGTGGCGCGACAATCCGATCGGCGTCGCCGCGGTCGTCGCCGGTCTGGGCGTGCTGCTGGGGATGGTGCTGGGGCGGCGACGCTAACCGCAACACAGCGCCCCGCTTTACAGCCGGGGCTGAGGCGGCAAATCTCCGCCCACTTCGAGGTGGGAGGAGATTTCATGAGATTTGCCGTGGCCGCACTCGCGGCCTCCCTCGTTTTCGCCGGCGCCGCCGAGGCGCGCACCTGGCGCGTTCGTCCGGGTCCGGACGCCCAGCAGCAGCTGCAGACCGCCCTCATCGAAGCCCAGCCTGGCGACACTGTGCGGCTCGCGCGCGGCCGTTACGACCTTAATCAGGGCCTGTCGCTCGCCGTCGACCGCGTCACCATTCGCGGCGAAGGCCAAGACCGCTCCATCCTCTCCTTCGACAACCAGACCCGCGGCGCAGAGGGACTGCTCGTCACCGCCAGCGGCGTCGTGCTGCGCGACTTCGCCGTCGAGAACGCCCGCGGCGACGCCATCAAGGCGCGCGACTGCGAAGGCATAACCTTCCGCGGCGTGCGCGCCGAATGGACGCGCGGTCCCCACCCCGACAACGGCGCCTACGGCCTTTACCCGGTCAATTGCTCGAATGTTCTGGTCGAGCGCTCCATCGCCCGCGGCGCCTCCGACGCCGGCATCTATGTCGGCCAGTCGCGCAACATCGTCGTCCGCGACAATATCGCCGAACGCAACGTCGCCGGCATCGAAATCGAGAACAGCTTCAACGCCGACGTCTTCCGCAACCGGGCGGTCGACAACACCGGCGGCATCCTTGTGTTCGACCTGCCCGGCCTGCCCCAGCAGGGCGGCCATTCGATCCGCGTGTTCGAGAATCAGATCGAATCCAACAACACGCCGAACTTCGCCCCGGCCGGCAACATCGTGGCGAGCGTGCCGGCCGGCACGGGCGTGCTCATCATGGCCAACCGCAATGTGCACGTGTTCGACAATGAGATCGGCAACCACGGCACGGTGAACGTGCTGGTCACCGCCTACCGCGAGAGCTTCGAGGACGCGAACTACAACCCGCTGCCGCGCGACATCGTCATCCGCGACAACCGCTTCGGCAACGCCGGTTTTGCTCCTGCCGGCGATCTCGCTGCGCTGGCGCAGGCCGGCGTAATCATGCCCGATATCCTCTGGGACGGCGCCACCATGTACAGCGCCGCAGGCAGCCCGCGCATCGAGCCGGTGCGCATCGTCGTCAACGACAACCGCTCCAGCCGCACCGAACGCGGCAGCTTCCTCTCGCTCGGCATCCCGGTCGCCGGCGGCCCGCTGAGCGAAGCCGCCCCCGATCCCGCCTATCCCCCGCTGCTCGAACTCCCCGAACCCGAACCGGTGCGGATCAGGGATTGATGAGCGCGCGCAATATGGACCGCCTGCGCCCGCGCCGGCATCTTTGCGCCGTGCCGCTGTGCTCCCGTTGTGTCGCTGTGGTGAAAGAAAACCACGGCGGCACGGGCGGGAGCACAGCGTACACAGAGAATGCCGGCGAAGCCGGCGGCGGTCCGGTCTAGTCTTGCATGATGCGCGCTCTTTTCCTCGCCCTCCTCGCGCTCACGCTGATCGCCAGCGCCACCGCGCAATCTCCCCAGCCGGTCAACAACGCCGCCATCATGGCCCAGAATCCGCCGCGCACGCTGTCCGCGTATCGCTTCTTCCGCGACGCCCGCGCCCGCGAGCCCAATGCGCGCGTCACGCCCTACGATCTCAACACCGCGCTCTATTCCGATGGCGCGCTCAAATTCCGCTACGTCTACATTCCGGAAGGCCAACAAGCGCGCTACAGCGCCGACGACGTGTTCGACTTCCCGGTCGGCACGGTGCTGATCAAGACCTTCGCCTTCGCCGAAGACATGCGCCGGCCAAGCGAAAACGTGCGCTTGCTCGAAACCCGCCTGCTGATCCGCCGCGAGGGGGGCTGGATCGCGCTCCCCTACGTCTGGAACGACGCGCAGACCGAGGCGCGCCTCTCCGTCATCGGCGCCGACATCCCCGTCAGCTTCACCAATGAGGACGACGAGACCATCGCGCTCGATTGGCACGTGCCGAACGTCAACGAATGTCGTGGCTGCCACGCCAGAGCCGGCGACATCGTCCCCATCGGTCCCAACGCGCGCAATCTCACGCGCGACATCGTCTACCCGGAGCAAGGGACCAGCTCACAACTTGCCGAGTGGCGCCGTCACGGCTTGCTGGGTGAACTGCCGGCCTCCGCGGTGATGCCCGTCCCGGACGCTTACGACACATCAGCCCCGCTCGAACAGCGCGCCCGCGCCTATCTCGATGTGAACTGCGCGCACTGTCACAACCCCCAAGGCCCCGCGCACACATCAGGGCTCGACTTGCGCTGGTCACAATCCGATCCCGCGCTTTGGGGTGTTTATAAGCGCCCCGTCGCCGCCGGCCGCGGCTCAGCCGGCTTCGAGTTTTCGATCGAACCCGGCCATCCCGAACGCTCGATCCTCGTTCACCGCATGGACTCGACCGATCCCGGCGTGATGATGCCCGAACTCGGCCGCACCCTCGTCGACGAGCGCGCCGTCCAGCTCATGCGCGACTGGATCGCGGGGATGGACTAACCCTCTCCCACGCCGAAGCGTGGGGGAGGGTGGCCGCGAAAGCGGCCGGGAGGGGGAAGATGACACGTCCTCTGATCGTGACAAGGGCACGCCGCTTGCGACAAACACAAAGCGTGGCCGAAGAAATCCTCTGGCAGCGCTTACGCCGCAACCAGCTCAACGGCTGGGGCTTTCGCCGCCAAGCGCCCGCCGGCAGCTACGTCGTCGATTTCCTCTGTCACAAGCTCAACCTCATCGTCGAAGTGGATGGCCCAACGCACGACGACCAGGAGCAGCAGCTTTTCGACGCCGCGCGCACAGCAGAGTTGGAGCAACACGGCTTCCTCGTCGTTCGTGTGAAGGAACGCGTCGTGCGCGACGCCCCGGAGCACGTGATCGAGTGGATCAGCGCCATCGGAAAACTGACAGTTGAGAAGCAACCCGTGCCTCAGGCGATGTGCGCCTTGAACAAAGTCCCCCTCCCCTGACCCCTCCCCCGCGCAAGCGCGGGAGAGGGGAACGTACTCAATGCACGTTGGGCAGGAAGCCCACGCCCATGGCCGCGTGCACGCTCAGCAACAGCAAGACCACCGACGCGGTCATGAAGATCAGCCAGCGCACGATAATCACGTTCACCGTCGCCTGCACCAGCGAATGCAGCACGCGCAGCGCCACATAGGCCCAGGCCAGGCCGATGTTCATGTCGCTGGCCAGGTCGAGAAACTCCAGCGCAAAGCACACCGCATAGAACAGCGTCGGCTGTTCCATCAGGTGGTTGTAGTTGTGCGCGACATTGGCCACCGGCAGCTTCTCGATGTCTTCGCGCGTGGCCGCGCCCGGCTTCAACTTCGCCTTCGCCATCGCCGGGATGCGCGTCGCATAAAGCCAGACCAGCATGATCAGCGACCAGAGGATCAGCGCCACCACCGGCGCAATCATTCCGTGTTCGTACATAAACGCCTCCCCGCGCGAATCGCGTCAGGCGAAGTATGCGCTCATCACCGCTACATCGATCAGGAAATGCGCCGCGATCGGCCAGGCGAGACCGCGCGTTTCAAACGCCGCCTTGCCCCACACCACAGCGCCCAGCCCGATCAACAGCGAGGTCGGCAGCGCCGCCAGCACGCCCACGCTCATGCCCCAGTGCGCCATGCCGAACAGCATGCCGGCGACCCACATGCCGCCGGCAACGCCGACGAGGCCCATGAACGCCGGCTGCAGGAAGCCGCGATAGATCAGCTCCTCTACGCTCGCATTGACGAGCGCCGCTAACAGGATCGCGGGCATGAGCGGCCACAGCCGTCCCGAGGTCAGCGGCGTAAAGCCGACGCTGGCCTGAAACAGCAGGGCGAGCACGAGCGCGACGATGACAAAGCCGATGACGAGCTTGCGCCAGTAGGGTGCGGGCGCTTCCTTGGCGCTGACATCGCGCGCCGGGGCGCGCCAGTCGCCGAATCCCAGATACGGGCGCGGTGTGCCGGGCCGGCGCCCGAGCAGCAGCCAAGCCGCGCCGAGACACGCGAGTGCGGCTCCGCCCCAATACAGGCGCGAGAGCGCAAACCCCGTCGCGTCGGACATGCCGGAGAAGGGAATGTCGAACTCGGGATCGTGGACCAGGTACATGAATCCGCCCAGCCAGAACGCGCCGAGATAGGCCGCGCCCGCCAGCGCCAGCGCCGCCAGCGCCCGCGCCCGCGCGAGCAGCGCGCCCGCACAGATGGCGCCGATGCAAGCCAGGCAGACGAGATACACATGCAGCGGCGCGCCCAGTCCCGCGAACAGGCGCCAGACTTCGGTGGGGCGAAACTGCGCCAGGAAGGCCAGGCCGCCGAGCCACGCTGCGCCCGCAATTGCAATGGCGAGCGTCCAGCGCCAGGCGCTGACGCGCGTTCTGCCCCACATGTTGAACACTGTCAGCGGGCGCGTTTCATCGGCGGTCAGCATCGTCACGCTCATGGGCGCCTCCTCCAGCGCTTGATCAGTTCGCCCGCGCCGCCCTTTGCCCACGCATCGCTCAGCTTCTCGGCTTCCTCGCACCAGGCGAGCGTCGCCTCAGCCGTGCGCAGGCCGCGGTCGAGCACCAGCAGCGAAGCCAGCAAATCGGGATCGTCCGGTTCGCGCAGCACAACCTGTTCGGCCGCTTTCAATGCGCGCTGCCGATCGAGCGCGCTTGCGCGCGCGGCCGCCACCAGCGCAGGGCGCGTCTCCTCGCCGGCATGGCGCGAGAAAAACAGCTTGAGCAAAGTTTCATCGCGCGGCGGCTGCTGCTGCGCCGGCTTGTCCAGCCAGGCCTTGAGCGCTGCGCGCCCGGCGGCGGTAATGCGCCACGGCTTGGCGTCGCGGCCCTCCCGGTGCGCGCCGACCGGGCGAATGAGCCCTTCCGCCGCCAGCCGTTTCAGCTCCGGATAGATCTGGCCGTAGCTCTCGCGCCAGAAGAACCGCACTGAATTGTCGATGAAACGGCGGATCTCGAAGCCGCTCATGGCGCCGCCGACGGCGAGCACGCCCAACAATACATAGCCTGTCGCCGCTTCCCTCATAATATCTATTAGATATTATCTGCCAGATATGTCAAGCGCGCGTCGCGACAGGCGAGAGCGCTTGGCGAAGCCGGCCGGCCGGCGTCATGCTGAGCGTGTCGAAGCACGACGACGCCCCCGCCTTCGACAGGCTCAGGCTGACGCTAAGGGTGCAACGGTTCAGTCGGCGTCATGCTGAGCGTGTCGAAGCACGACGCCGCACCCCCGCCTTCGAGTCGGCGTCATGCTGAGCGTGTCGAAGCACGACGCCGCACCCGCCTTCGACAGGCTCAGGCTGACGCTAAGGGTGCAACGGTTCAGTCGGCGTCATGCTGAGCGTGTCGAAGCACGACGCCGCACCCGCCTTCGTCGGTGCCGTCCTGGGTCTACATCCTGCGCTGTAGCGACGATTCCTATTA
>CAZHWA010000145.1:0-5919 GCA_964536175.1 uncultured Terricaulis sp.
CCAAGTGCCAGCGCGGTGAACATGGAGGCTGGTGAACGCACCACGGGAACCCCCGAGACTGCCCTGGGGGCCCGCTGTGCTTGGCAAAAGCGCGAAGCGACGAGCGGGCGGAATTTCCCGCCGGCGATCCTATCTTAAGCGCAACGATGCAGCCGGCGCAGATTCTACATCCCCGCCCCGAAGGGCTCTATTGCCCGAAGGCGGACCTCTACATCGATCCGACCAAGCCCGTGGCGCGCGCGCTGATCACCCACGGCCATTCCGACCACGCCCGCGCCGGCCACGGCGCCGTGATGGCCACGCCGGAAACGCTCGCCATCATGGCGGCGCGCTATGGTTCGGAGTTCGCCGGATCGACACAGCCGCTTCTGTACGGCGAGACCATCGAGATCGATAGGGCGCGCTTTCTCCTGGCGCCCGCCGGCCATGTGCTCGGCTCGGCCCAAGCCGTGGTGGAAGCAGACGGCGTGCGCATCGTCGTCAGCGGCGACTACAAGCGCCAGCCCGATCCCACCTGTCCGCCCTTCGAAGTCGTTCCCTGCGACGTCTTCATAACCGAAGCCACCTTCGCGCTGCCCGTCTTCACGCACCCCAGCGCCGAACACGAAGTGCGCAAGCTCCTGGCTTCGGTTGAGATGTTTCCAGAGCGCGCCCACGTCGTCGGCGCCTACGCGTTGGGCAAGGCCCAGCGCCTGATGGCGACGCTCCGCCAATGCGGTTGGGACCAGCCCATCCACGTGCACGGCGCGCTGCTTGCGCTCACCGAACTCTACAAACAGCACGGCGTCGATCTCGGCGAGGTCCGCCACGTCGAGAACGCGCCCAAGAGCCATTATGCCGGCGCCATCGTGCTCGCCCCGCCAGATGCGCTGCAGACGCCGTGGGTGCGCCGCTTTCCCGATCCGGTCACCGCCTTCGCCTCCGGCTGGATGCGCATCCGCGCGCGCGCGCGCCAGCGCGGCGTCGAGCTGCCGCTGGTAGTTTCCGATCACGCCGACTGGCCCGATCTGCAACGTACCATTCTCGAAACCGGCGCCGGCGAAATCTGGATCACGCACGGCGAAGCCGACGCGCTCGCGCACTGGTGCGAAGGGCAAGGTCTCAAAGCCAAGGCGCTGCATCTCGTCGGCTATGGCGACGAAGAAGAGCCGGGCGCGGCCGCATGAACCGTTTCGCTGCGCTGCTCGACCGTCTCGCCTACGAGCCGCGCCGGCTCGGCAAGCTCGCGCTGCTGGAAACCTACTTCCGCGACACACCCGATCCCGATCGCGGCTGGGCGCTCGCGGCCATGACCGGCGCACTCTCCTTTAAGCACGCCAAGCCCGGTCTCATCCGCCAGCTCGCCGGCGAACGCACCGATCCGGTGCTGTTCGGGCTCTCTTGGGATTTCGTCGGCGACCTCGCCGAGACCGTCGCCTTGATGTGGCCGGCGCAGGAGACCCGCGCCAACGCCGAGCTCTCGATTAGCGATGTTGTCGAGGGCCTCGACACAACGCCGAAAGACAAGCTCCCCGCCCTCGTCGCCGATTGGCTCGACCGGCTCGACGAGACTGGCCGTTGGGCTTTGCTGAAACTTATCACCGGCGCTCTGCGCATCGGTGTCTCGGCGCGGCTGGCGCGCACAGCGCTGGCGCAAATGGCCGGCCGCGCGCCGGACGAAATCGAAGACGTCTGGCACGCCGACGCCCCGCCTTATCTCCACCTCTTTGCCTGGCTCGAGGGCCGGGCCGAGGCGCCCTCCACCTCCAGCCTCGTGCGCTTCTATCCGCCCATGCTGTCGCACCCTATCGAGCCGGAGGACTTCGCCGGCCTCGATCCCGCCGGCTATTGCGCGGAATGGAAGTGGGACGGCATCCGCGTGCAGGCCGCCGCCGGCCGCGACGCGCACGGCAAGTTCGCCGGCAAGCTGTTCTCGCGCACCGGCGACGACATCTCTAAATCCTTTCCGGACTTGGTCGAGCATTTCCAGTTCGACGCCGTGCTCGACGGCGAACTCCTCATCCGCCGCGATGGCCGCGTACAGGACTTCAACACGCTGCAGCAGCGCCTCAACCGCAAGGCCGTCACACCCAAGCTGCGGGCCGAGTATCCTCCCTTTATCCGCGTTTACGATCTGCTCGCTCTAGGCGATGAAGACCTGCGCGCGCTTCCCCTGGTAGAACGCCGCAAGCGTCTCGAAGAGTTCGTCGCCAATCATCCCTTCGCGCCGATCGATCTGTCGCCTTTGATCCCCTTCAACACCTGGGATGAACTGACCTACGCGCGCGCCAACCCTGCTGACAGCGATGCGGCGGCGGATGCCGAAGCGGTCGAAGGCGTGATGATCAAAAAGAGGGATTCGCCTTATCTCGCCGGGCGCCCGAAGGGCCATTGGTACAAGTGGAAGCGCGATCCGATGGTGGTTGACGCCGTGCTCATGTACGCCCAGCGCGGCTCGGGCAAACGCAGCTCGTTCTATTCCGACTACACCTTCGGCGTCTGGGCCGGCGATGAACTGACGCCCGTCGGCAAAGCCTATTTCGGCTTCACCGATGAGGAACTGATCGAACTCGACAAGTTCGTGCGCACCAACACGACTAACCGCTTCGGCCCAGTGCGCGAAGTCAAACACACCCCGCACAAGGGCCTGGTGCTGGAGGTCGCCTTCGAAGGCCTGCAGCGCTCCACGCGCCACAAGTCGGGGCTCGCCATGCGCTTTCCCCGCATCTCCCGCATCCGCTGGGACAAAGCCCCCAAAGACGCCGATACGCTGGACGCTTTGGAAAAACTGCTGCGCGCGCCGAGGCGGGCTTAGGTCTCGCTCAACGGACTTGGCAAAGGACGTTGACGAATTCTCCGGGCTGAAACGACCGTAAGACGCCCCGCTGGCTCGAAATCCTTGATCGCCAGGACGCGCATCAATCGAGCGGCGCGTTCGTCCGGCGACGATTTGGGCAGAAATAGGATGATCGCCCCGGGCGCGCCAAGGCCGGTTCGTATCAACAGCTCGCCGAAGTCGAAATCTTCAGTGATCAGGACTCGGCGCTCCGCCGCGGCGATGGCGACCAGTTCGGTATCGGCCGCCCGGCGATCGGTTTCAGCAGCATAGCGAACATCATGACCTGATGCGCGCAACGCCTCGGCGACCGCACGCGGACACGACTCATCTACCAGGAAGGCGGCCATTTATTCCGCTGCGATGATCGTCTCGTGCGCGAGATAGTCGGCGGCGAAGGCCAGCGCCGCCGTGACATCCTCCGCCGCGAGTCTGGGATACTGCGATGCGATCTCTGCGGCGCTTGCGCCCCGTGCGCATTCGCGCAGCACCTGCTCAACCGTCACGCGCGTGCCGCGGATGACCGGCTTGCCGCCCATTACGGCGGGATCGATTTCAATGCGCGGGTGGGCCACGGACATGCGACAATCTTATAATGTCGAACTGCGTCCGTCAGCTAGGTTTTGCGACGGAAATCACTGTTGTGAACGGAAGCGTTCCATTTCCTCGTCGAGTTCGCGATCTCGGCGTGCTTCCTCTCTGGCTTCCCTTCGCGCCGCGAACTATCCAGTCGCCGAACGTACCGGCGATCACGGCTCCAACCATCGAGACCCTGCCCTCAAGGGTTCTCTGGCAGTCGAAATGATCGAGAAACGCGTCAGTGTTGGCAGTACGTGGCGGAGACATGCCGCATTGGGTTGTCGTAAGCCAGTCGCCCACCCCCGCGTTCCACACTGCATAACCTGCAACGAGCAGCGCCAGCAGCACCCCCATCTCGAACAGAGGTCGGGTGCGGAGCAATGTTTCGCCCATCACCAGCCCCCGCCGCCGCCCCCGCCGCCGCCGCCGCCGGAAGAGCCGCCCCCGCCAGAGCCGGACGAACCCGAGCTTTGCGGCATCGCGCTCGACACGCCCGTGTTCATATTGCTGACCATGGCGCTGGTGACGCCGGCAAACGAGCGCGAACTGAAGTCGCCGTGGCTCCAGCTCGGATTGTAGCGCGCCGCCTCTTCCGGAATCAGCCGCTGGAAATGCTTGGTCCACGGCTCTTCGACGCCGAGCGCCACGGCATAGGGCAGAAACTTCTCGTAGCGCTCGGTCGTCATCGGCGGCGGCGCATCGCTGCCCGGCTCGACCGCATTCAGTTGCAGCTGCTCGGCCTTTTCCATGTAGAGGCGGAAGCCCTCGATATGCGTGCGCACGTCCTGGCCCCTCGGCGTCGGCGCCGGCATGAAGTACATGAAAGCAACGTTCATCAGCGCCAGCGTCAGCACGGCGATCGTGTGCCAGATGGTCCAGCTCACGGTCATGTTGACGGTGACGATGACGGCGACGACGCTGAGCGCGAGCGCCAGCATGGAATAGCCCGCGTTCCAGCGGAAATAGGCGTCGCCGTATTTGCGTCTCAGCGCCTGCTGGAACGAATTATAGGCCGCCGTGAATCCGGCGTCGTACTTCTCACCCAGCGTCTTGACGCCGCCGCCGGCGAACACGCGCTTTTCGAGCGCACGGTCCTCGTCGGTGACGAAGGAGGACGCAGCGCGCCGGGTTTGCGTCAGCCGCGTGCGCTTCTTGTCGGAGGCGTCGATCTCCACCATGCCCTTGACGGCCAGATTCATCAGCGTCGCGATCAGTGCGCGGTGGCCCGAGAGACCGCGGTGATAGATGTGATGCGTCGCCGCGGGCGAACAGCCTTCCGGCGGTTCGTAGCGCGGAAACACCGGTCCTTTCGGCGGATCGCGTCCCACGCGATCCCAGCTGCGATACAGATACCAGAACAGGCCGGCGAGCGAGGCCAGCAGAATCCCGAGCGCGCCCCAGCGCTGCCACCACAGCGCGCCGCGGTCGAAAGCCGAAGGCGGATCGATCAAGCCTTTCTCGAAGCCGACGGCGATGGTCAGCCCTTCGCGCGGCGCCAAAGGCCGCGTGGTTTCGAAAACGTGGCGCCCGTCTTCCGCGCGATAGCGATAGTCCTGACCGGTCGCGCCGAGGCCGCCGGTATAGCCGGCGGTCTGCAGGACGTTGGCGCCGCCGGGCAACACCACGACCGCCCGCGCGCTCTGGATCGGGAACGACCAGTAAGTGCCGGTCGCGTTCCAATAGACCTCGTCGTAATCGTCGAAATAACGCACCTGGTTCGACACGCGATAGCGCAGCTCGTAGCGATGCGCCCCATGCGGGATCAGCACGTCGGCGTCGCCGATGCGGATGCGATAGGCGTTGCCCTCGGTTTCGGTCTCGTAGGGCTCGCGCGCTCCGTCGCGCGTCACGCTCTGGACGTCGTAGGCGTAGGCGTAGCGTTGGCCGTCGGCCTCGTAATAGCGCGGCAGATCGCGAAAAATCCCCCGCCGGATCTGCACGCCTTCGGCCATGACATCGATCGTCTCCGTGACGACGATGTCCCCGTCGCGCTCGACCTCGATGGTCACGTCGAAGCGATCGATCTGCTCGATGGCAAGCGCCGGCGCAGCCGCGACCCACATAAGCAGCGCCAAGACGGCCGCAACAATACGCCCGCCTACCGGCCAGCCTCGGACCGCCGGCGCCCCCGCCGGCACGGACGCTTGGGCCTTATCTTGAGTGGCGGCGCGTTGCGGAACTGGCGATGCCGGCGGGGGCGCCGGCGGTCCGGGCTTGTCCTGCATCGTTGTCGCAGTCATCACGACGCCACCTTCGGCACGGCGCGATCGGCTTCGCCAATCTCGAAATAGGCGCGCTGCTTGATGCCGGCGACGCCGGCGACGATGTTCGGCGGGAACGTCTGCACCAGCGTGTTCAGCTCGCGCACCGCGCCGTTATAGAAGCGCCGCGCCATCTCGATCTTGTCCTCGGTCTCGGACAATTCATTCTGCAGCTCGAGAAAGTTCTGGCTCGCCTTCAAGTCCGGATAGGCTTCCGCCACCGCCAGCATGCGCGCCACCGGGCGCGCGAACTCGCCCTCCGCC
>CAZHWA010000146.1:0-5902 GCA_964536175.1 uncultured Terricaulis sp.
GGCTGGCGGACGCTCGCTACGAGAACACACGCGGAGGAAGCGTTCGCCTGACCGATTTGCTGCAGAGCGTCCAGAACGTCTTGGTTTACGCCGCTTCGTTCATCGTGGTGCTCAGTGTCGTGGTGTTCGTCCACGAGTTCGGCCATTTCCAGGTCGCGCGCTGGCGCAAGGTCGCGATCGACACCTTCTCCATCGGCTTTGGCAAAACCCTGTTCGGCTGGCGCGACGGCAAAGGCGTCCAGTGGAAAGTTGGGGCTTTACCGCTCGGCGGCTACGTCAAGTTTGCCGACGATGTCGACGCGATGTCGACGGCGCCGCGAGAGTCGCTTGACGATCCGGCAGCGCGCGCTGAGGCGAGGCGCAAAGGACTCTTCCACGCCCAACCATTGATTACGCGTTCCCTCGTCGTGGCCGCAGGGCCTGTCGCCAACTTCATCTTCGCGATCTTCGCGTTTGCCGCCGTTGCGCTGATTGCGGGCCGAGACGTCACCCAGGTCGAGCAAATTCCCGCGCGCGTACTGGCTGTCGCGAACGGCAGCGCCGCCGCTGAGGCGGGGCTGCAGCCGGGTGATGTGATCGTGCGTGTCGACGGCAATCCGATCGCCAACTTCACTGAACTGCAAGGACAGGTGTCGCCGGCCGCGGGCCGCCCGTTGCCGATCGACGTACGCCGCGGCGAGCAAACGATCTCTCTCGCCATCACGCCAACTGACATGAACGGCCGTGGCGTGCTGGGCGTAAGCGGGCCTATGCTGCTTCCCTCCGAGCGGCGCGTCGAACGCTATGGCGCAGGCGAAGCCCTCCTCGTCGGCGCAAGCAACACCTGGAACATTATCGCTCAAACCGGCGCTTACATCGGCGCGATCTTCGCAGGACGCGAGTCCGGCGATCAGATCGCAGGCCCGCTGGGTATCATCAACGTATCGGGTCAGGTGGCGTCGAGCGCGTTGACGGTGCCGCAAGCCACACTTGGCCAGCGATTGCAGACACTGGGCTTGGCTCTCCTTGGTTTAGCCGCAGTTCTGTCGGTTGCAGTCGGGTTCGTGAATCTGTTGCCCATTCCAATTCTCGATGGCGGCCATCTGCTGTTTTATGCGATCGAAGCGCTGCGGGGTGGCAAGCCGCTGCCGCCGGCCGCCCAGGAATGGGCGTATCGGGCGGGATTCGCGGTCATGGCGAGTTTGTTTCTGTTCGCGACCTGGAACGACATCACCCGGCTCCTTCCGGGGTCGTAGCAACGGCGCCTCATCCTTGTCTTTCCGATCGGGATGGGGTCTTACAACACCGGCGCTGGGGAGCGCCGGAACGTCGAGGGCTTAATGAATCGGGTTCTGCGGGATGCAGTGGTGGGCGCCGTCAGCGCTGTCGCCACGGTCGGCGCCGGGGGGGCGCTTTGGGCAGGCGCAGACGCGTACGCCCAGGATAACGAAACGCCCGCACCGCAGGCCGCTGAGCCGTCAGGCGTCGCCATCGCCCGCATCCTGGTCGAGGGCAACCAGCGGATCGAACCGGCCACGATCACGTCATACATGCTGGTTCGCCCGGGCGACACGTTCGACCCCGAACGCATCGACCTTTCGCTGAAGACCCTCTTCGCCACCGGCCTCTTCGCCGACGTGCAAATCGAGCAGCGCGGATCCGACCTCGTTGTGTCGGTGATCGAAAACCCGATCATCAACCGCGTCATCTTCGAAGGCTTACGCACGCTGGACGAAGACGATCTGGAAGAGGAGGTTCAGGCGCGTCCTCGTTCGGTTTTCACCGCTGCGCGCGCGCAGGCCGATGTGCAGCGCATCATAGAAGTGTATCGCCGCGCCGGGCGTTTTGCCGCGCAAGTCACCCCACAGGTGCGCGAACTCGATCAGAACCGGGTCGATCTCATTTTCGAGATCGACGAAGGCCCAGTCACCGGCGTTCGCGACATCAATTTCATCGGCAACGAAGCCTATTCCGACCGCACGCTGCGCGATGCGATCGTGACCACCGAGTCGCGCTGGTGGAACTTCTTTAGTAGCAACGACAATTACGATCCGGATCGACTGGAGTACGACCGCGAGCAGCTGCGCCAGTTCTACAACAACCGCGGTTATGCGGATTTCCGTGTAGTATCCGCCGTCGCCGAGCTCACCCCGGACCAGCGCGACTTCTTCATCACCTTTACGGTGGACGAGGGCGTGCGCTATGAGTTCGGCGAGATACGCGTTCAGACCGAACTCAATCGTCTCTCCGAACAGCTGCTGCTGGCTGCCGTGCCGATCCGGCGCGGCACGGTGTTCCGCGGTGAACTGATCGAGGACTCGATCGATGCGATGACTTACGTCGCCGGTACGGTCGGGTACGCCAACGTCGTGATCACCCCGAACGTCGAGCGCGACCGGGACAACCGCATCGTCAACATTACGTTCGAAGTGAATGAAGGCCCGCGCGTTTTCATTGAGCGGATCGACATTGTTGGCAACACCCGCACTATCGACCGCGTGATCAGGCGCGAAATGCGCGTCGCCGAAGGCGACCCGTTCAACCGCGTTCTGCTCGACCGCTCACGCCAGCAGATTCGCGCGCTGGGCTTCTTCGAGACCGTGGAAATTGAAGAAACCGACGGCTCCCAGCCCGACCGCTCGGTGGTCACTGTGACGGTGGCGGAGCAGTCGACGGGCGAACTGGCTTTCGCTGCCGGCTACTCGTCGAGCGAGAACTTCCTGTTCGATGCGTCGATCACGGAGCGAAATTTGCGCGGACGCGGCCAGTTTCTACGACTGCGCGCATCCACGAGCTCGCAACGCCAGCAGATCGACCTGCGTTTTACCGAGCCGCGTTTCATGGACCGCGAACTCATTGCCGGGTTCGACATCTACTCGTTGCGCACCGACTTCCTCAGCCAATCCTCGTTCGAGAACCAGTCGACCGGATTCGGCCTGCGGCTTGGTTTCCCCATCGCCGAACGCACCGGCCTAAACCTCACCTGGTCGTTGATCCAGGATGACACGCAGATCGCCAATATCTTTGTCGACCACGACAACAACTTCGCAACGCCGCCCATCAATCAGTGCGATTCTGCAAATCCAGGGCGGCCGCTGCTGTGCGATCAGGAGGGGACATTCCTCACCTCCGTGTTTGGCTTTGCGGTCAATTGGGATCGGCGGAACGACCCCATCTTTGCTACGCGTGGGTTCGATCTGCAGCTGAGTCAGGACGTCGCCGGTCTTGGCGGCGAGGTGAACTATCTGCGTACGGAGATCGACGGCGGGGTCTATTACGGATTGCCGTGGCAAGGCTGGCGTCTCAGCGGACGCCTCAGCGCGGGCTATATCTTTGGCTGGGGCGGCGACGACGTGCGCATCAACGACCGCTTTTTTAAGGGCGGATCTTCTTTCCGCGGCTTCGACGTCGCCGGCATCGGCCCGCGTCAGTTGCTTGTGGACGACATAACCGGAGAGGTCGTGCGTGAAGGCGACGCGATCGGCGGCAACGCCTTCGCCGTCGGCACGATCCAATTGGACGTACCGTTGCCGTTGCCGGAATCATACGGCGTTGGGGCGGCGTTATTTACAGAGTTCGGCACGCTGGGAATCGTCGATGCAGCGAGCCGGCAAACCGTCGATGTTCCGGGCTCTAGCCGGATCGTCGTCGAAGATGAGGCCTCACTCAGGGCCGTGGCTGGGGTGTCTGTGTTCTGGGATTCGCCGTTCGGCCCAGTGCAGTTCGATTTCTCGCAACCCCTCGCATACGAGGAGTACGATCGGCTTGAAGAGTTCCGGTTCTCGACCCGGACACGTTTCTAAGGAGATAGCGCACTATGCGTTTCATGAGTGTGGTATGCGCGGGCGCGGTTGCAGCGGCTGCGTTCGCGCTGACGCCCGATGCGTTCGCGCAGCGGCGCGGGCAGGCGGCCGGCGTTGTGGTCGTCGATTATCAACGGGTGCTAGCTGAGTCGGCTTTGGGACGGGATTTGGCGACCAAGCTGAACCAGGTGCGCACGCAAGTGGCGGGCGAGGCCCAGGCGCTTCAGCCGGAAGCGCAAAGCATCGAGCAGGAGGCGCGTCGTCTGCAGCAATCGCTGCGCAACCTGAATCAACAGCAGCTTGCCAACAACGCCGAGGTCCAGGCCCTCGCGCAGCGCCAGCAGCAGCTCCAGGTGCGTTCGGCGACCCTGCAAGGCGACTTCGAGTGCACCCAGCTCATCGCCTTGCGCGATGTCCGCAACCAGATCATGCCCGTGGTGCGCGCCATCATGCAGCAACGCAACGCCGGTTTGGTTCTCGATTCCAGTCAGGCCATCGAGGTCACCGAGAACTACGACATCACCACGACGGTGATCCAGCAGCTCGACCAGAACGGGGCGACGCGCACGGCCAACGTGGCACGTCACGCGGTGGCCGAGTGCGTTCCTCAGCAACAGCAACAGTCGGCGCAGTAACGCCGGCGGGGTGACAGCCGGCGGCGTCGGCGCCAGCATGGCGGGCGAATGATCGACCCTCGGTTCTACGAAGCGCTCGGACCGCTCACGGTCCGGGCGCTTGCGCCTGAAGCGGAGATCGGCGGGGACGCCGACGCGCTTATCGCTGGCGCTGCGCCCTCTGAGCGAGCGGGCCCTGCCGACCTCTGTTATTACGAAAGCAAGGGCGGCAAGGTTTTGGAAGGCGGCCCGGGGGCGTGTGTTATCCCGCACGCACTGGCACATCTGGCCCCCAACGCCAAAGCCCTCATTCTTGCCGACAACCCGCGCGCCGCGTTCGCCCGCTTCGTAACCGGGCTGGCGCGACCTAGGGTGATTGGCGACGGCGCGCCGATAGATCCGGCAGCGCGCATCGAAGAGGGCGCTCGCCTTGGCCCTGGAGTTGTGGTTGGGGCCGGCGCCCATATCGGCGCGGACGCTGAAATCGGGCCCAATGCAGTCATAGGTCCCGGCGTCGCGATCGGGCGGCGCACCCGCATAGGCGCGTGCGCGTCCATTGCCTTCGCGCTGATTGGAGACGACGTCACCGTTCTCGCTGGAGCTGTCATCGGCGAACAGGGTTTTGGCGTCGCCGGCGACGCCTCCGGGCCGGTGGATGTGCCACACCTCGGACGCGTGATCGTGCAGGATCGTGTCACCGTAGGCGCGAATTCGTGCATCGACCGCGGCGTGTTCGACGACACGGTAATAGGGGAAGGGTCCAAGATCGACAATCTCTGCCATGTCGCCCACAATTGCACGATCGGGCGCGGCGTTTTGATCGCGGCATTCGGCGGCATCTCCGGTTCGACCCAGGTAGGCGACGGCGCAACGCTGGGCGGCCGTGTGGGCATCGCCGATCATCGCAAGATCGGGGCAGGAGCGACGCTTGCCGGCGGAGCAGCGGTGTTCCAAGACGTGCCGCCGGGTGAAGTCTGGAGCGGCTATCCGGCCAAGCCGCTACGCAAATGACTGCGCGAAGCGGCTTGGCTCGGCCGCAAGGCGCAAGGGGCGCGCAATGAAGGCGAATGACCTGACTGACCAGCAGAAAACCACCGACGACGCGATCGAAATTGGCGAAGTGATGCGGCGCCTGCCCCACCGCTATCCGTTTCTCCTGGTCGACCGCGCCATCGAGTATATTCCCAACAAGTCCATCCGCGGCATCAAGAACGTCACCATCAACGAGCCGTTCTTTCCCGGACACTTCCCCGGAGCGCCGGTGATGCCGGGCGTGCTGCAGATCGAGGCCTTGGCGCAGACTGGCGCGCTTCTCATGTCCAAGACGCTGGAAGCCGATATCACCAAGCACCTCATCCTTTTCATGTCCGTCGAGAACGCGCGCTTCAAGAGGCCGGTTATGCCAGGCGATGTCATGGAGATGCCGGTCGAAGTGCTGTTCCAGCGCCGCAACATCTTCAAGTTCCGCGGCCGGGTCGAAGTTAACGGGGAGCTCGCAACCGACTG
>CAZHWA010000147.1:0-5891 GCA_964536175.1 uncultured Terricaulis sp.
AATTCGTAGAGCGTTCGCAATTCTTCAACCTCTTCAACTACATCACCTTTCGCACAGGCGGCGCCTTCTTCACCGCCTTCATCATCGCCGTCTTTATGGGCGCGCCTTTCATCCGATGGCTGCGCAAGAAGCAGGGCAAAGGCCAGCCGATTCGCACGGACGGTCCCGAGGGTCATCTGCTGACCAAGAAGGGCACGCCGACCATGGGCGGCCTCATCATCCTCATCAGCTTGATGGTGGCGGCGCTGCTCTGGTCCGACTGGAGCAACGCCTATGTTTGGGCGGTGCTGCTCATCACGGTTGGTTTTGGGCTCATCGGCTTCATCGACGACTTCGCCAAGGTGACCAAGCAGCATCACGGCGGACTTTCCGCCAAACTCCGGCTCGGCGTGGAATTTGTCTTTGCAGCCGTCGCGGTGTTGATCATGCTCGCGGCCGAGTGGATCGCAAAGACGCCAGCCCAAAGTCACGACTTCATCGGGTTTGTGCAGGTTCTGCTTTCCGGCCAACCGCTGACGACGGTCGCGCTGCCGCTGCTGACCGGCTGGGGCATCCAGCTGTTCGCGTTCTACATCATCTTCGCGATGATCGTGATCGTGGGCTTTGGCAACGCTGTGAATCTAACGGACGGATTAGATGGCTTGGCGATCGGCCCGGTGATGATCGCAGCTGGCGCCTTCGGCTTGATCTGCTATCTGGTCGGGCGCGTCGACTATTCAAGTTATCTCGGCATTCCACATGTCGCGGGGGTAGGGGAACTGTCGACGGTGCTTGGGGCGTTGCTCGGCGCGTCCCTCGGCTTCCTCTGGTATAACGCGCCGCCTGCGCGTGTGTTCATGGGCGATACGGGCTCTCTGGCGCTGGGCGGATTGCTTGGTGCCGTCGCTGTGGCGACTAAGCACGAAATAGCGCTCGCCATCATCGGCGGCCTTTTCGTGCTCGAAACACTCTCGGTGATGGTGCAGGTGCTTGTGTACAAGCGCACCGGCAAGCGCGTGTTCCTAATGGCGCCGATTCACCACCATTTCGAGAAGCTGGGCTGGCAGGAACCGACCATCGTGATCCGGTTCTGGATCATCGCAGTGATCTTCGCGTTAGCCGGATTGGCGACATTGAAGTTGCGTTAACGACGCGAAGCAGCGCAGGGAGATTCCTCATCGGAGGGCGATGTGTTGCTGAGATCGGGCCATAGGCAATGGGCGTCGGGCGATGCGGCGAGGCCGGGCGCGCACGGCCGCTTGGTTGAGTCATGATTCCGATCGCGGACTTCAAGAATCGCGACGTTGCCGTGTTCGGATTGGCGCGCACTGGACTTGCTGCCGCGCGCGCGCTTAGCGCAGGCGGCGCGCGCGTGCATGCCTGGGACGACAGCGACGTCCAACGCGCCCATGCCGAGGCTGCCGGCGTTGCGGTCTCGGATATCAACAGCCGCGACTGGCGGAGCTTCGCCGCCCTGGTCCTCTCGCCGGGTGTCCCGCTCACATTCCCCGAGCCGCATCGCGTTGTGACGCTGGCGGAAGCGGTCGGGGTTCCAATCCTCGGGGACATCGAATTATTCGCGCGCGCCGTGAACGCGCTGCCCGCGGCGCAACGTCCCAAGCTCATCGGCGTCACTGGCACCAACGGGAAATCGACAACATCTGCGCTGATCGCTCATATCCTTAAAGCGGCGGGCAAAGATGTGCGGCTTGGCGGCAATATTGGCGCGCCGGTACTGGATTTGCCGCCGCTGCATGCTGGCGCCTATTACGTCATCGAGCTGAGCTCCTATCAGCTTGATCTCACCTCGAGCTTGCGGCTCGACGCAGCTGTCTGGCTCAATACCACCCCCGATCATCTCGATCGCCATGGCGACATGACGGCATACATCGCCGCCAAGAGGCGAATCTTCCTGAATCAGGGCGCCGCCGACTGGGCGGTGATTGGTGTTGACGATGGCCATTGCGCCGCCATTTGCACCGAACTGACGCGGGCTGGCGTTCAGCACGTGGCGCCGATTTCGTCGGGCCAGGCGCTGGGCCGGGGCGTCTCGGCGCTGGACGGCAAGTTGATCGATGCGCTTGGCGGCCGCGCAGAGATCGTCGCCGATCTCGCCAAGGCGCCGTCGCTGGCTGGCCGGCACAACGCACAGAACGCCGCCGCGGCCTATGCGGCGGTGCGCGCGTTCGGCGTCGACCAGCGCACTGTGGCGCAGGCGATGACGACCTTTCCCGGCCTGCCGCACCGGCTCGAGCGAGTCGGCGTCATCGATGGCGTGCGCTTCATCAACGATTCCAAAGCCACGAACGCTAACGCGGCGGCGCAGGCGCTTGCGGTCTATCCACGCGTCTACTGGATCGCAGGCGGCGTCGCCAAGGAGGGCGGCGTCGCCGATCTTGAGCAATTCTTCCCGAGAATGGCGCGTGTTTATCTCATCGGCCAAGCTGCCGGCGAATTTTCCGATACGCTGCGCGGCAAGGCGCCGGTGACGATGGCCGGCAATCTCGAAGCGGCGGTGAGACTCGCGTTCAATGACGCGCGTGCGTCCGGCGAGCCGCACCCTGTCGTGTTGCTCTCGCCGGCGTGCGCCTCGTTCGATCAGTTCAAAAGCTACGAAGATCGCGGCGAGCAGTTCAGGAAGCTTGTGGCGGCGCTGGGCGATGCGCCGCCACAGCGCAATGGCGCAGCATCCGGAGGCAAGACGTGACGGCGACGGCTGCACTTGCCGAACGGTTTGGCGCAGCGCTCGAGCGCTGCCGCACCTACGATCGGCCGCTTCTCGTCATAGCCGGCGTGTTGTTCGCGCTCGGCATCCTGTTGTCAATGGCGACCAGTCCGTCCGCGACCGCGCGCATCAGCATCGATGAGGCGTTCTATTTCGCGCTGCGTCAGGCCGCGTACGCAGCACTCGGCGCTGTCGTCATGTTCGCAGCCGCGTCGCTCGACCAACGGCAGTTGCGACGCACGGCCACGATTATCGCTGCTGTATTCCTTCCATTATGCGGCCTCGCTGCATGGATAGGCCCCGAGGTAAAGGGAGCGCAGCGCTGGTTCGACTTCGGGCTTTTTTCGCTGCAACCTTCGGAAATTTTGAAACCGGCGCTGGTTGTGGTCTGGGCCTGGATGCTTAGCGAAAGCATGCGCAGTCCAAACTTCCACGGACGCGCCGTCGCCATCGTTCTCTTTGTCCTCGCGGGCGCTGCGTTGCTCGCGCAACCGGACGTCGGGCAAACGGCGTTGCTCGCGCTCGTGCTTGGCGCAATGCTGGTTTTGTCGGGTCTTGCGCTTCGTTGGGTGCTCGGCGGCGGCGTGCTTGCGAGCTTGAGTGCTTGGGCCGTCTACGGTCTTTACCCGCACGCGCGTGAGCGCGTGGATGCATTTCTCAGCGGCGGCGAACCCGGCTACCAAGTTGGACGTGCGCTCGATGCGATCGCCGCGGGTGGAGCGTTTGGACGTGGCCCGGGAGAGGGTGTCATCAAAAGGTCGCTTCCCGATGCGCACGCCGACTTTGTCTTTGCCGTGGCTGCGGAAGAATTCGGTTTGATTGCCTCGCTCGGGTTGATCGCGCTTTTCGGCGCGCTCGCGTTCCGCGGACTGTCGCGTGCGAGCCGCATAAACGATCCGTTCGAGCAGCTGGCTGCGGCAGGGCTTGTCACGCTGGTGGTTGCACAGGCGGCGATTCACATCGCCGTGAACTTGAGTCTTTTGCCCGCCAAGGGCATGACGCTGCCTTTCATTTCGTTTGGCGGCTCCTCGATGGTCGGATCGGCGCTGGCCTTTGGGTTCTGCCTGGCTCTTCTCCGCAACCGTCCCGGCGCCTACCTCTATGCCGGACGCAGACCCGATTAATGTTGTGTCGAAAAAGGTAGTTGTGATTGCGGCTGGCGGCACGGGCGGACATTTGTTCCCCGCGGCCGCGTTCGCCGATGAGCTGTTCCGGCGTGGGTGGCGCGTGATGCTGATGACAGATGCGCGCGGGCGCCGTTACGCCGAGGGCTTCCCCGCGGAGCGTATTATCGACGTACGCGCCGCGTCGCTAACGCTCAACCCGATTACGATTGTCCCGAACACGCTGAAAATCTGGCGCGGCGTCAACGAGGCCAAGCGGCACTTCAGCCAACTCGAGCCGGTTCTGGTCGCCGGCTTTGGAGGTTATCCTTCGTTCCCGGCTTTGATGGCGGCGCGTGCGTTCAAAGTTCCTATCCTGATACACGAGCAGAATTCGGTGCTTGGCCGCGTAAATCGAGCCATGGCGACCAGTGCGGCCATTGTCGCCTGCGGCTTTGAACGCCTCGAACGCCTGCCGCCGAAGGCGCAGGATCGCAAGCGTGTGGTCGGCAACCCGGTTCGCTCGCCTATCCTGGCCGTGCGAGAGCGCCCGTATCCCGAAGCTCCGGCAGGAGGGCGGCTCAATCTCCTGATCATAGGCGGCAGCCAGGGCGCGCGGTTGTTCGGCGAGGTGATACCGGAAGCCATCTCGCTTCTGCCGCAGCCGCTGAGAAACCGGCTCGATATCGTACACCAGGTGCGCGAGGAGCAGGTGGCTGCGGCGAAGAAGGCATATCAAAAAGCCAAGGTGAATGCCGAAGTGGCGCCGTTCTTCACCGATATGGGCCAGCGGCTTGGCGCGGCGCATCTGGTGATCTCGCGCGCCGGCGCGTCGTCAGTCACGGAACTGCAGGTGGCGGGAAGGCCGGCCATCCTGGTGCCGTTCGCGGCCGCCGCCGACGACCATCAGACCGCGAATGCGGAAAGTCTGACCAGCGTCGGCGCCGCCGATCTCTTTACCGAGGAGGATTTCGAGCCGGGCCCAGTGGCGGCCTGCCTCGAGCGGCGCCTGGCCGATCCGCACGGTCTCGCCGTCCGCGCCGCCGCCGCCCGCGCCGCCGCCAAGCCGGAGGCGGCCAAGACGTTGGCCGATTTGGCAGAATCCGTCGTCGCCTGAATTTTTGCCCGCGCCCGCATCCAAGACCCGGGGCAGCGGCGGTTCAGGGCTGAGGCCGCCGATCATCGGCGTAAGGGAGGATGCGATGACGGTCGAATTGGTCCGAGATCTGTGGTGGTTGGTGTTCCCGGCCTTCGGCATGGCGATGGCCTGCTGGGGCATGGCCAGGGAGGCCCGCTACGAGGATGATGTCATCGCCCGCGCGCGCAGCGAGCTGGAGCAACGTCAATGAGCTTCGAGGAATTTTTCCGCGACTTCTGGTGGCTGATCTTCCCCATCTTCGGCATGTTCCTGGCGCTCATGGGCGTGTTTCAGGAAGACGCGCGCGTCAACAAGGCGATGGACTTGATCAAGACCTATGCCGACCAAGGCAAGGAGCCGCCTGCGGAGCTGATGAGGATGGCGCTGCAGGACATGGAAACGTCCGTGCAGAAGCAGCAGGGCAACAGCCGCGCCTGGAGTTTCATCGTCTTTGCCGCGATCTCGGCGGGATTGGGAACGGGCTATTACTTCATACGCGCCGAGGATTGGGCGTTCGCGTTCCTGATCGGCGCGGTGGCGACCGGCGTGATGGCGATCGGAGCGCTGTTTCTGCTGATCTTCGGCCGCAAGTCGTGACGCGATGGACCGGGGCGAAGAGGGACGCCTCGTTGCGCTGGCGCGCAAAGGCGACATGCGCGCGTTCGGGCGTCTTGTGGATGCTCACCAGGCCGCGGTGCGCGCGTTCTTACGACGCCTCGTCGGCAATTATGCGGATGCAGACGACCTCAGCCAGGAAGCTTTCGCCCGGACTTGGCAGGTGCTCGATCGCTATGACGGCCGCTCCAGTCTGCGCACGTTCATCTGCGGCGTCGCGTTTCAGTATTGGCGCCGCGAGCGGCGCGCGGGCGCGCGCCGGCAGGCGCGCGAGGAGGCCTACGCTGGACTTGCAGATACGGACTCGAATTCCGATCCGCGCATGGCCCAG